>JBARKD010001035.1:0-2748 GCA_049800615.1 Acidobacteriaceae bacterium
GCTGAACGATGAGCCGCTCTAATCCTGCAGCTTGGAATTGCTTGACACCAAGCCGGTTTCGGCGACAACCGAGGCTGGGCGGCGGAGTGCGATCACTTCGTCAAGGATGCGGCCCGCCAACTCGTGCTTGGTCATCTCCGGCAGTTCAATGGCGGTCTTCGGGGTGAGAAAAGTGGCTGCGTTGCGATCGGAATCAAAGCCGATCCCGGGACGGGAGACGTCATTCAATACAATTGCGTCGGCTCCCTTACGCAGGAGCTTGTCGCGGCCGTGCTCGATGAGGTTTTCGGTTTCCGCGGCAAACCCGATGACCAGAGTACCCGGCCGTTTGGAGACCACCACTTCACGCAGAATGTCTTCTGTCGGCTCAAACTCTATGGTGATGGGACCACTCCGCTTCATCTTCTGTCCGGCCAGGACCCGCGGGCGATAGTCGGCGACCGCTGCTGCCTTGATGACGATCGTGGCCTGATCGAGGCGGCCAAGAACGGCGCGCCGCATATCTTCCGCACTGACCACAGAAACCAGCTCGCAGTTGGCAGGCGGACGTAGAGCCGTAGGCCCGCTCACCAACACCACCCGCGCCCCCCGGCGCTGCGCTTCCTCGGCCACGGCGTAGCCCATTTTTCCGCTCGAGCGATTACCCAAAAAACGGACCGGATCGATGGCTTCGCGCGTCCCCGCGGCGGTCACCAGAACCGTCTCGCCGGCCAGATCGTTGCGGCCATGGAGTTGCGCCAGCACCGCCTCCACAATGGCTTCCGGCTCGGCCAGCCGGCCGCTGCCGATCATGCCACAGGCCAGCGGGCCCTTGTCAGGGGGCACAATCCTGACTCCGCGGCTTTCCAGTAGCTCGATGTTCGCCCGGGTGGCGGGATGCTCCCACATGTTGACGTTCATCGCCGGAGCCACGATGACCGGGGCTTGGGTGGCAAGAAACAGGGTAGTGAGAAAGTCATCGGCCAACCCATGGGCGAACTTTGCCAAAACATTCGCGGTTGCCGGCGAAACGACCAGGGCCTCGGTAGTCTGCGCTTCACCAATGTGCTCGATAGAGGAGTCGAGATCGCCCTCCCCGGGCGAGGAGGGCCACAATCCGGTAATTACCTTGTGGCCGGTCAGTGAGGCAAAGGTCAGCGGGGTGATAAACCTCTGCGCCGCTTCCGTCATCACCACATGAACATCCAGTGCCTGGCGCTGTAAGGCTCGCACCAACTCTGCCGCCTTGTACGCAGCAATGCCTCCAGAGACACCAACCGTGACCTTCATAACGATGATTGTACGATGTTAAGGCTCTTTGTCTTCCGGAGTCTGGGGGTCCAGAATGACCTCGTCTGCAGCCTTCGCCCTGGGCTGAGCCGCCGCCTTGACCTTGCCTGCGGCAATCTCTTCCTGGGCTACGCGGCAGGCCTTGTTGGAACGGGAATCGATCAACGGCTGGGAGCCGTTCTGGAGTTGCCGGGCGCGACGGGCTGCCATGACCACGTAGCGAAAATTGCTGTCAAGTCCATGTTCTGGCGTCATTTTGCCTCCAATCCAAAATTCGTCGCCGGACTTTCAGGCGCGCGTGGCGTGCATATCGAGCAGGCCGAATGAGGAAAGCACCGGGTACAAACGATCGCCGGCGTTCGCCTGACGGCATTTATCGGCGAGCTGCATCATGCGCGCAGTCTCAGGGTCTGGTGGCGTTTCATCACGCCTGGCCCTTTCCGTGATCACAATCGCGGTCAAATCTCTGACCGCATCATCAAGAATATCGTTAACCAGGATGTAGCGATACTGACGGTAGTTCTCGATTTCAGCTCTGGCCTTTGCCAACCTGCGGGCGATTTCTTCCTCCAGCAGGCTCCCCTCCTTGCGGCTGCGTTCGCGCAGACGCGCGGCCAGGATATCCGGATTGGGCGCAAGCAGAAAAATGCTCACCGCGTCCGGCATCTTCTCCCGTACCTGGGCTGCTCCCTGAACGTCGATGTCGAGCAGCAGGTCTTTGCCCGCCGCCTGAGCATCGGTGAGTGAGCGGCAGGCAGTGCCGTAGTAGTTACCGAAGACCTCAGCCCACTCCAGAAATTCGCCCTGGTCGACCATCTGTCGAAACTTCGCCCGGGAGATGTAGTGGTATTCGCGGTCTTGCTGTTCAGAAGGACGCGGAGCGCGGGTGGTATAGGAGACGGAAAAATCCAGATCGGTCACCAGCAAACGCAGCCGGTTCACCAGAGTCGATTTGCCCGAGCCCGAAGGTGCCGAGATGATGAACAGAATTCCTGCCAAAGTGGTTGTCCTGATGATACAGCGGTCCGCTACCCGCGCAGTCCCGCACAAGTGTTATTCAAGATTCTGCACCTGTTCGCGGGCTTTTTCGATCTCCGATTTCATTCCCAGGCCCAAATCAGTAATTCGCTGTCCGTTTCCGCTCACCCCGCCGGTCTTCGACAACAGCGTGTTGGCCTCGCGGTTCATCTCCTGCAGCAGGAAATCAAGCTTCTTGCCCATCTCGCCTCCCGCCCGAAGAAGCGAATGAAAATGCTGGATATGGGTGCGCAGCCGGGTGACCTCTTCTTCCACGTCGCTGCGTTCCGCGAGCATGGCTGCTTCCTGCAGCACCCGGTCACGGTCGATGGCCCCATTGCCGTTGAGCAGGGCGGCGATACGTTGGCTAATTCGTTCAAAGTAGGCCTTCTGCACCTCGTGCCGCATTTGCGCGACCTGGGATACGGAGAGATCGAGACGGTCCATGGTGGCGCCCAGATC
>JBARKD010001036.1:0-8514 GCA_049800615.1 Acidobacteriaceae bacterium
ACCCGGGTGAGAGCGCGTGAACTGGCCCGGAGCTTTGACAGGGCTTCATGGATCTGCTTCGGGTCAGAGGTAAAGTCGGAAAGCATTGCCCCGGAAGTAAAGATGGCTACGCGGTCCGCCGGTTGGAGACTAGCAGCGAGGTAGTCATCGGCAGCCTTGCGTACCTGGACCAAGTCGTTATCGGAGGTGTACTGGTCGTCAAAGTAGAGAGCCAGAAACCGTCCGGGCAATGCGGAGGAAAGAGTCGCGCGCGCTTGTTCCGGCCCATGAGCGGTCACGGAAGGCGAAGGTGGCTCAACCGCGGCCTCCACCTCAAATTGCGCGATCGATTGCTCCTTGCCGGAATCGAAGAGCTTGAAGTCCTCTTTCCGAAGGCCCTCGACCGGCTTACCCTTCGCGTCGCGTACGACTACCCGCACCACCACCAGATTACTGGTTACCTTTAATCGGGTTGCGGGTCGATCCGCGGCGGGAGTCTGGTCGTTCGACTGGCCTTGTGCTCGGGGCAAGTTACAAGGAAATGTAAAGGCTGACAACAGGATCGTCGCGATCGCAAGAGATGGGGCAAGGCGAATCCTGAGGCGCAGCATGAACCCTGCCTCCGACGCGGAAAGTTTAGCAGTCTGCAACAGAGTCCTGCAATCGCCGGACTCGGAGGTAACTGGATGCGCGTGTTCCGTGAAGCCTGGAATTCGTAAGAGAGTTCCGCAAATTCTCACTATTCGTTGCGCAGCGCCTGCATGGGGTCCGTGGAGGCGGCCCGCTCTGCCGGAATCCACGCGGCGATAAGGGCAGCGGCGGTGAGAATGACGGAGACAACCGCGAGAACAGCGAAATCCCAGGAGCGGACCCCGAAGAGAAGTCCTGCCAGAAAGCGGCCCGTGAGCAGAGAAGCAGCAATGCCGAAGGCCAGGCCAATCAGAACAAGCGATGCGGCTTCGCCTAGTATGAGCCGGCCGATGGACGAACGTTGCGCACCGAGGGCCATCCGGATTCCAATCTCGCGCGTTCGCTGAGTGACGGAGTAGGCGATGACTCCGTAGAGCCCGACGACCCCCAGAAGCAATGCGCATGCGGCGAACGCTCCCGCTAACCACGCAGTGGAGCTGTGCACATAGTAGGCCGCTCCGTAATGAATGTGTTCGCTCATCGTGAACTCGTTGCGCACACCGATGCCCAGGTTGAGGAGATGGATGGCGGCCACGAGCGCGGGGAGAGCGCTCGCCGGGTCCTGCGCGGTGCGAACCGCAACAAACAAGTAATTACCCGGATCTTGATTGAGAGGGAAATATGCGGTGGCGTGTATCGGGTCGGCGAGTCCGCCCTCGCGAACGTCGTCCACTACGCCGATAACTTGATGAAGCGAAGCCTGCGAAAGGGTCTCATCGCCGATGGTCTGACCGATCGGATCTTCGTTGGGAAAGAACTGATGCGCCATCGTCCGGTTGATGATCACGACAGCAGGGTGTGCCGCGTCATCGGTTTCCGTGAAGAAGCGTCCGCTGAAAAGCCTTGCCTGCAGGGTAGCCAGGTATCCGGCGCTCACGGTACGGGAGACAGCCGATTGTTGCGTACCATTCCACGGCTGACCCTGGACGCGATAGGGATTTGTGTCGCAGTTACAGGTGACGGGAAGCTGACCTTTGACGATTCCCACGGATAGAACGCCGGGCTCGGCGGAGATAGCCGCGATCAGGCGGCGAGAAAGAGAGAGCTGCCGCACAGTGGTGTCGTAGCCGCTGTTTGCGTCGACCTCCAGCGTAGCGAGGTGGGCTGGATTGAAGTTGAGATCGACCTGCAGGATGCGATAGAAACTCTTGCCCAGCACTCCGGCGGTGGCGAGCAGAACTATGGCGAGCGCCAGCTCGACAACGACCAGGTTGGATGCGAAGCGTCTCCACACACCGGAGGAACTACGTGCGCCGTCAGCGAGGCCGGCGCGGAGGTCTGTGCCGAAGAGCCGGGAAACCGGGGCTGCGGTGCATATCGCCAATGCGAGCAGCCAGACGGCAACAACGAAGACAAGCACGCGGTGATCCAAGGCGATGGACGCGAAGTACGGCATGCCGCGCAGTACACGTTCAGGAATAAGTGCCGCGAGTAGCCGCACGGCGCCCCAGGCAGCGGCGAGGCCGAACGATACAGAGACTGCAACCAGAACAGCTGCCTCGATCACCAGCTGGCGAGTAAGGCGCGCGAGGGATGCGCCCAAGGCGCCGCGGACGGCCATCTCCCTTCGCCGGTTTTCCGCTCGAACAAGAAGTAGGCTTGCGATGTTCACGCAGGCTATCAGCAGGAGAAGGGCCGAACCTGCGAGCAGAATAAGAAGGATGGGGCGGATTTCGCCGGTGATGACGTCACTGAGCGGCTTGACCAACGCGCCCTGGCCCATATTGGACTGCGGATATTGTTTTTGAAGCTGGTTGGCGATGGCGCTCATATTTGCCTGCGCGGCGTCGATCGAGATGCCGTCTTTGAGCCGGGCAAAGCTGTTAAACCAGCGGCAGGAGCGATCGCGGTCGCAGGCATCAAGGTCGTGGATCGTGACCCACAGCTCCGCGGAGCGCGGGGCGAACTCAAAGTCAGGAGGCAGGACGCCAATGACGGTGTAGGCGTTGTCGCTGAGTGTGATCGCCTGACCGAGGATGTCAGCGCGACCTCCGAAGTAGTGCTGCCAGGTGGTGTACGGCAGTACTACTGTGCGGGGAGCGGCAGGCGCGTCGTCGGTAGAGGAGAAGAGACGGCCGAGAGCGGGCGTGACGCCGAGGGTCTGAAAAAATCCGCCGGAAACACGGCCTGCACGCAGCGCCTCGACACCGGCGGAACTACGCCAGAGATAAGCGGTATCGGACCAGATTTCCAATGAACGAAAAACGGAGTTGGCGCTCGTCCAGTCCTGGTAGTCGAGATACGACAAGCTGCATTCGTGGCAAGACGTGGTGCTGCCAAATACACCCACGAGACGCGAGGGGTCTTGATACGGTAACGGCTTGAGCAGGGCCGCGTTGACGAAGGAAAAAATGCTGACGCTGGCTCCGATCCCCAGGGCGAGCACGACGATGGCGGTAACGAAGAATTCGGGGCTCTTGTGGAACTGGCGTAGCGCGAAGCGCAGGTCGGCAAAGGTGGATTCCAAAATAGGCCACAGCCATACTTCACGGCTGCGTTCTTCGATCAACGCCACGTTGCCAAACTCGCGGCGTGCGGCTTGCTCCGCTTCCTCAAACGTCATACCGCGTTCCACCAGGTCTGCGATCTTTTCGTCAAGGTGTTCGCGGATCGATTCTGAAAGCTCTTTATAAAGACGGCGACGAGCGAACAAACCTTGAAGCCGGCCCATACGGTCTCCTACCGCCCTGCAAGAGCAAGTACACGGCTGACTCCAGCGAACATCTTCTCCACGCTGGAGATTTCTTGAGCAAGATGCTTCTTTCCAGCAGGGGTCACCTTGTAAATCCGCACCGGTCGATTCCTGGCTGACTGGCCCATCTCCGATTCCAACCAACCGGATTTCAACATGCGTTGCAGCGCCGGGTAGAGAGAACCTTCTTCGATCTGAAGCAGGTCATCGGCTATTTCTTTGATTCGCTGGGCCAGGGCATACCCATGCATGGGTCTCCGGCTGAGGGTCTTGAGGATCATCAGTTCCAGGGCGCCGGGGAAGAGATCGCGGTATTCGGATTTCTTGACCATCGTGACAATAGTACTCGCAAGAGACTATTTTTAAAATAGTCTTGGATTTTCGCGCACGAAGAGGCGAAATTCAACCGGCTCGCCAGCCAGAATCAGGTAGCTGCGATGTGCCTTCCTGCAAGGCGCACGGGTCGATACGATGAAAGCGCCGAGAACAGACGGATCGCTGTTTACTTACAAATCATTCATCGCGCAGCAGAATCATCGGATCCACGGCGAGGGCACGTCGAGCGGGGACCAGGGCGGCGATAACGCCCACGCAGAGCATGGTAAGAATGACGCCTCCGAGGATCACCGGGTCCTTGGGCGTGGCCGAATACACGATCGACGAAAGGACACGGGTTGCCAGTACGCCCAGGATCAGGCCGGATATCGATCCAATGGCAAGCAGCCGGAAAGTACGTCCGAGCGCCGCGCCAAGCACTTCGCGTTGATCGGCTCCCAGGGCTATGCGGATACCGAGTTCGCGCAGGCGTTTGCTGACGCTATAGGCAGCCATGCCGAAGATGCCGGTAATGGCAAGCATCGCGCCTAGCAAGCCAAGCACTCCGAGAGAAACGGTGGCCACGCGAGCGGCGAAAAGGGCGGAATCGAGCTCGCTGTTCCAGGTTCTGATTTCCAGCGGCAGCCCTGGATCGAGGCTGTGCATCGAGCGTTGCAATGTTGCCGCGATCTGCTGGGGATCACCTACCGTTCGAACGATGAGCCAGGTTTCGGTAGAAGGGTGCTGCAGGAAAGAAAAGAACATGGCGGGCTTGGGGTCTTCGGTAAGGGTCTCGTATTTCCCGTCTTCCACCACGCCTATCACTTCCGCCCGATTGCTGCCGCCCCAAAACCTGAAATGGCCACCCATCGCTTTATCGACGGACCCGAACACCTTGCGGGCAAATTCGCGATTCACAACGGCCACGATGGGAGCCTTGTCATCGTCGTGCATGGTTATTGAGCGACCCATCAGAAGTGCCGTTCCAGCAGCCCGGAAATAGTCGGGCGAGATCTGGAAATTCTGCGCATCGGCTGCAGCGTTGGTAGGACGGTAATCGGTGGTGGCGTCGGTGAATACGTCAGAATCTCCCCCTCCGATACTGAGCGGAAGCCGATCACTGTAGGCCACCGCCGCGACGCCCGGAATCGCTGCGGCCGTCTCGAGCATGCGCTTCTGCATCTGTACGCGCTGGCCGGCTTCATATCCAGCCATCTTCAGGTCGGTCTTTACCAGCATCACGTTCTTGGGCTGGATACCGTAGTTGTTTTGTAGCGAACGCGCCAGGCCGCGCACGGCGACGAGCGAAGCGGTGACTAAAACAGAGCAAATGGCGATTTGCAAACCCAGCAAAACGTCGCGCAAGGTAAAGCGGCGTGTGCTGCCGGCGCTTGCGCTCCCGGACCGAATGACCTGCCACGGATCGGACCGGAGAACCTGGCGGACAGGGACCAAGCCGAAGAACAGCCCACTGAACACAGCCAGCAGCAAAGCCAGAGCGTAGGTGTTCACGTCCGGATTGACGGGTATATTGATGGGAATATTCGGAATCGGCCGCCACGTGCTGAGGGCACGGAGAACCACCACGGCTCCCGCCATGCCACAAATACCCCCGGCCACAGAAAGCAACACGGCTTCCGTGAGCAACTGGCGAACGATGAGCTGGCGGCGTGATCCGAGAGCGACGCGGATCGCGATTTCGCGGGAGCGATCCGCCGCCCGCGCCGCGAACAGGCTGCCCAGGTTGGCGCATGCGGCGAGCAGGATAAGGCCTGCGAGGAGCATAAGCCCAAACATAAAAGCGCGTGTCGGCCGGCCCAGCGTATTTCCCGCGAGTCCCGGGCGTGACAGGGAGAATTTCAGGCCGGCATCGGACTTGGGATAGATTTTCGCCAGCGAATCTGCAATGGTGTTCAGGTCCGAAGTCGCTACGGCCGGTGTCACCCCGGGCTTGAGGTGCCCTATCGCCCACGCGTTGTGGTTGCCGCGCTCATCGAGCGAATTAAAATCACTGAGCTGGGGCGAGTTGACGATCGGAGCCCACAGATCAGGCGCAAAAAATAATTCGGTGCCGCGGAAGTCCGGACGAGCCACGCCGATGATGGTGAAGGGATGCTTGTTGATCTGCACAGTTCGGCCCACTGCAGCCGGGTCACCATTAAAATAGCTGTGCCAAAGCGCATAGCTTAGAACGATCTCGGGCACGCTGTTCGGACCATGTTCTTCGGAAGCATGGATGAATCGGCCAAGATAGGGCTGAACGCCCAGGGCATCGAAGTAGTTGCCGCTGATCGTATAAGGCCAGACTACGGAGGGATTTCCGTGGCCGGTATCGAGCCCAACGCCGCCCATGATGTCGTATAGGATCAGGGAGTCGAAGGTGCGGTTCCTGTCCCGCAGGTCGCGGTAATCCGGATACGACTCCGAAGGAGATGTGTTTGACCCGTAGGCGCGTTCCAGCATGAACAGCGTCTCAGGGTGTGGCACCTTGAGCGGTCGCAGGATCAACGCATTCAGTACGCTGAAGACGATTGCATTGGCGCCAATGGCGAGGGCCAGTGTGAGCACGGCGGTAGAGGCGAATCCAGGCGCTTTCCGCAACTGTCGTAAAGCTAGTCGTAAATCGGCGTTCATACTCCCCCTCGTTATGCACCGTCGTGTATTCTCCGCTGGTTTCCTGGGGCCTGTACCGGTTGTACGCACGCGCTGCGACGGCGGTTCCGTTGAATATTGCCACGTTCCGGGCAAGGATATCGAAACTCAGCGAGAACGCTGTTCATCCGCATTGTGTCATTTGTTTCCAGAAAACGAGACGCGTCGAAATACGCTCCCCACGCGGGACAGGTGGTAAATCGGACCAGAGAACACCAGATCGACGCGGCCGCGGCGGAGGGAGTAGGAGGCGGCAAACTCACTGGGAGACTGTTCATTTCAAAGGCGCCCCACTTTAAGGATGCATGCCGGAGGGTGGCACGCTGCCTTTGGTCAGTGGGTCATTCGGCTCGGTGAACACTCCGGCGACTGGAAGGGGCTCTCAGAGGTCTGCCGCGCCTTCAGGATCTCGGAGAGCTGCTCCGCGGCATTGCCCAGCAGCGTAACCATCTGCATGAATGCAGCTTGTTCGAGGTTGAGTGTGACCGGGCCGACACTGACATGGACCGAATTGCACTCGCATAGGCAAACCCGGCCAAGTCCGGAATGCTTTGCCAGGATCACGTTCACTTCGTTCATCAACTCCTCCGTTTTTGGTGAATGCTGCGGAAAACTGTACGCTCGCTAAAAAGAAAACTTGAGTGCGCCTTGCAGGATACGCGGCGGTGCGGCACTGATGGCTTGACCGAAAGTTGAACTGCCGATGTCGCCGTCCACCGACTCGGGGCCATTAAACTGCGTATGGTTGAACACGTTGAATGCCTCGACGCGGAAAAGCAGGGATTTGGATTCAGTCAGAGGCAGGTTCTTGGCCACCGCCACATCAAAGTTGTCCGCACCAGGGCCATAGAAAAAACGGCGCTTGGAGTTGCCCGGATCCCCGAGCGCATTCATAGAGAAAGCGGTGCTCGAAAAGTAATTGTGACCGTTGGTCCGAGGGTTATGGTTCAAGTGCAGTGCGCCACCGTTGTAATCCGGTTCATCGATGCTGCTGTTGTTGACCCCATTGGGATTGGTGCCAATGAGCGAATTGTCACCGTTGTTGATCATGGTAACGGGAAAGCCGCTCGCAAACCGGGTAATACCGGAAAGGGACCAGCCGCGAGTCAGACGATTGGGATGAAAGAACTGATCGAAAGGCAGCTGATAATCGTAACTCACAACGAAGTTATGCTTCACGTCGAAGGCTGACAGGGCATAGCTCAGGCCCGGATTGAACGGATTTACCTCCTCGCCGATGTTCGACGACTGATCCATGGACTTGCTATAGGTATAGGACGCATCGAATTCAAGCCGCCCGGCAGTGTGACGCGCACTCAATTGGAGCGAATTGTAGTTGGCGTGGCCGATGTTGGACTGCAGGGCGTTGCTGCCGAAGTTCGATCCCAGCGGACCGCGTGTCCCATTCACGACGCCGCCGGCCGCGGGATAGTAAACCGTGTCCTCGCCGAATGCTCCGCAGGTAACCGTTCCAAACACCACATCACTGGGCTGGCTCAGGCTCAGGCAGAGCGACGGATTGCCCGTATTGGGTTCAATCAGCACCCGCTGGCGGTGCGAAGAAGAGCCGATGTAGCTGGCGCCGAGGACAGTCGTTGGGCCGGCCTGGCGTTCGATGGATAGCACCCATTCTTCCGCGTAAGGGGTGTGGTTGTGGATGTCGTAACCGGGAATTCCACTGATGGGCTCGTAGGTCGGCCAGTTTATGTTTGGATCTGGATTGCGGCGCGACGAATTGAGCGGAGCAAACTTATAAGGAAAAGGCTGGCCATTGTTGGTTCCGTCCGCGGCATTGACAAAAGGTGTGGCAAACAGCGGCGGGGCTGGGCTGGTATAGGTTGTGCCGTACGGAGCATTTGCCGCCAGAACGCCGACCTCCACGGCATCGATGGCGGTATAGAATTCACCGAAGCTGGCTCGCACGCTGGTCGTTCCCGGATGGCCGAGGATCTTCTCAAGAAAACCGCTGTCCGCGGATTGCGGGGACCAGGCCACGCCCACGCGCGGAGAAAAGTTGCGTGCGTCGATGGGAGCCAGCGTATTAGGAATGCCCGGATCGCCGGGATAAAGAATGCCCGCCGGAGCGCCGGGGAAAACCACCGATTGCGCGCCGGCGACAAACGTGGAGATCTGATTATATTTTTCCGACCAGGGCGCAATGCGATCCCAGCGCAGTCCATAGTTAA
>JBARKD010001037.1:0-3787 GCA_049800615.1 Acidobacteriaceae bacterium
CTGTTTGCCGTGGCCACCCCCATGCACATGATGGCTCCCATCAGGGCGGGCACGCTGAGCGTGGTGTGGGTATAGAAGAGAAACAGGGCGATACCAGCGAGCGCGGCCGGCAACGCGGTGATGATAATGAAGGGGTCAACCCACGACTGAAAGTTGACTACGATCAGCATGTATACGAGCACGATCGAAAAGACCAGACCGCCAAGAAGAGAGATATAGGAGTTGCGCATGGTGTCTACCTGTCCCAGAATCGCGATCGAGGTGCCCCTGGGCAGGTGGCCTTTAAAAGCATTCACCACCCGCTCCACATCCCTGCTCACTCCTCCCAGGTCTCGATCCTGCACCGCGCCGTAGATATCGACGATGCGGCGCATGTTGTACTCGGAAATGACGGCCATCTCGTCTCCGCGGTGAATGGACGCCACATCAGCCAGAATCTCGGGGTTCCTGTTGCCGGGTATATCGATTGGGATATTTTGCAGATCCTGTATCGATTGCATCCTGTATTGGGGTGTTTGCGCCGCCATCTGATAGTTGACGCCGTTCTTCCAGTTCAAAAAGAACATTGGGGTAATTTGGAAGCTGCCGCTGAGACTATTTAGCATGCTCTGGCCCACATCACGCGCAGCGTATCCGCCCTGCTCGGCTTTGGTCCGGTCAATATCGACTGCATAGGTCGGATAGTCCATCGGCTGCTGCACGCGAAGGTCTACCAAGCCGGGAATCTGGTGCAGCTGGGCAGCGAGGTCGGCGGCGAGCTTTCCGCTCGTCCTCACATCGTTTCCGCGGAACTGCACGTCAATGGGCGCGGGAAGCCCGAAGTTCAAAATCTGTGTGGTGATATCGGCGGGAAGGAAATAGAAAGCCGCTTTGGGGAATTCCCTTGGCAGCCGGACACGCAAATCACGTACATAATTCGCGGTGGGATGGTGATGCTCCTTGAGTGTCACCATGACATCGGCATCATTCGCCCCGATAATGCCGGAGGTGAGATGCATTGTGTTCATACCGCTGTAGGGCAGGCCGATGTTGTCAAGGATGTTGTCGAGCTCACTTGCCGGAATCTTTTGACGGATGGATTGCTCGACCAGATCGCATAGACGGGCTGTCTCTTCGATCCGCAATCCCGTCTTCCCGCGAACATGCAAAATGAAGTTGCCGCCATCCGCGCTGGGAAAGAAATCCTGACCCAGCCACGGCACGACGATGAATGCCGAAAGGCAAACTAAAAGGAAGAACAGCACGAAAGTGCGACGAGCGAAAACACACCTGGTCAATAGCAAATGGTAGCTCTGACGCACGCGTTCGAATCCACGTTCAAATCCTCCTTGAAGGCGGCTAAAGACATTCCCTGAGGCGCCATGATCTTGTGCCCTCAGGAGATACATTGCCAGGGTGGGTACAAGAGTTCGAGAGAGGATGTAGGAGGCAAGCATCGCGAAGACCACCGCTTCAGCCAAGGGAACGAACAAATAGCGGGATACTCCGTTCAGGAAAAACATGGGAAGGAAGACGATACAAATGCAGAGTGTCGAGACCAGGGCGGGTACTGCAATCTGGGCCGCACCATCCAGGATCGCTTCACGTTGCCCGTGCCCCTCTTCCCGAAACCGCTCGATATTCTCAATCGTTACCGTGGCATCATCCACCAGGATGCCAACGGCCAATGCGAGGCCGCCGAGAGTCATGGTGTTGATCGTTTCTCCCAACAAGCTCAGAATGATCACCGAACTGAGAATCGACAATGGAATCGAGATGGCGATGATGATCGTACTTCGCCAACTTCCGAGAAAGAGCAGGATCATGAGTGCCGTCAAGGCCGCGGCGATAACCGTTTCGCGGATCACTCCGGTAACCGCCCCGCGAACGAAGATCGACTGATCGGAAAGGGGAATCATGCGAAGTTGCGGCGGGACGATAGTCGCTATAAAAGGCAACATGGCGCGCACGCCCTTGACGACATTTAGGGTTGAAGCATTGCCTGCCTTGAGGACAGAAATAAGCACACCACGATGGCCATCCTGGCGAACAATGTTGGTCTGCACCTGAAACCCATCGCTTACGGTGGCCACATCGCGCATGTAGATCATGGCGCCGTCTACTTGTTTGATGGGCACGTTGTTAAGCTCCTCGATCGTGCGCGGAGCTACATTGTTAAGAATGTCGTATTCGCTTTGTCCGATCTTCGCAGTACCTGAGGGCAGTACCGCGCTTTGCGCTGTCAGTGCTCCCAGCACATCGCTCGGGGATATCCCCTTAGCCTGCATCAAGCGCTGGTCCATGTTGATCATGATCTGACGCTGTTTGCCGCCGTAGGGAGATGGGATAACAGCGCCCGGTACGGTGATGAGCTGCGGACGAATGAAGTTCAAACTGTAATCGTTCAACTGCTGCTCGTTAAGCCCCTTGCCAGAGATCCCAAGCTGCAAAATAGGCACGCTCGAAGCACTGAAGTTGATGATCTCCGGCGGCTGAGCACCTACCGGGAGCTGCCTAAGAATAAACTGCGAGGCCGCCGTCACTTGGGCATTTGCCGTATCCAGACTTGCCCCGGGCTGCAAGTACACCTTAACCACATCGACGCCGTTGTAGGTTGTGGACTCGATATGATTAATGTTGTCGACTAGCGTGGTTAGAACCTTTTCATACGGCAGGGTGATCCGGCCCTCAAACTCCTCTGGATTCAAACCGGTGTAAGTCCACGAAATAGCTATCACGGGAATATTTATATTGGGAAAAATATCGACCGGGGTACGCAGAATAGTGACCGGACTGAGCAGTAGTATGAGCAGCGCCAGGATGATGAAGGTGTAGGGGCGGTCGAGTGCGATTGTTACAATCCACATGGGAACAGAGACCTCCTCCTGGCTGGCCCTATCTCATCGGCCATGATTTATGTGACCTGATCCAACCTAGCCGTTGGCTCTTTGACCGATGACAAACGGCGTTATCGCGGCTAAGTCCAGATCTCCATTTGCAGTGATATTGGAGGCGAGTACGGATTGGGCGGCAGCCGCCGCAAGCAAAACGGCACCCGAGCTCCTTGCGGCACTCATGGCCAGATCCATGTCTTTGCTCATCAGCCGCAAGGGGAATTCCGGAGAATAGTCACCGCTCTTAATTTTCTGGAATTTACCGACAAACGCCGGTGGTATCACTGCCGTTTTGGAAAGCACGTCAAGCATCACATTGCGATCGATCTTGAGATGCTCTCCCAACGAAACTGCCTCCGCGATCGCCTGCATGTCTAAACCCAGCAGAAGATTGACGACCAGCTTCATTTGAACCCCTGAAGAACCAGGTCCCATCAGGAACCACTGCTTAGCGATGGACTCGTAAAGAGGGGCACATTGGTCGAAGGTCTTCTGGTCGCCACCGGCGAGCAGTGTGATCGTCCCCGCCTCAACCGCCGGGGTCGATCCGGAGATCCCCATATCGAGCAAGCGAATGCCGAGGGCGCATGCCTGCCGATGTAGAAGCCGCGATAGGTCGGGCGAGATGGTGCTCATCTCAAGAATGATGGTTCCCCGCTTTGCTGCAGAGAAGACTCCCCTGTTGGCGAAATACACGGAGTAAACTGCCTCATCATTGGCCAGGGACGACAGAACCACATCCGAACCGCCGACAAGGTCGGCCAGTGATGGGGCAATCGCCACTCCCTCTTGCTTCAGCTCATCTGCCGCCCTGGCGCTACGGTTCCATGCTTGAACGTTCCAGCCTGCTGCATGCAAACGCCGGGTAAGCCGGCTTCCCATAAGTCCCAGACCGATGAAACCAATTTTGATAG
>JBARKD010001038.1:0-6285 GCA_049800615.1 Acidobacteriaceae bacterium
TGATTCCACGAAACCGTAAACTCGCCCGAAGGGGCGCCCAGCAGAACGCCCCTTCCCCATTTGTAAATCTACGGACGCGCATACATTTCATTGCTTATCATCTTCCTGTAGTTCGGCGGCAAGCGGCGTCAGGGTTCCGAACAAGCCATTGGTTTCGTTGTCAGGGCCAGCGGTGAAGAACAACGTACTCCCTGGACCAGACGAGCCTCCATTCCCAAAGACGAGCGCCCACAGCCCGTCGATGGTTACAGTTGAACCGTCGATATTCAGCATGTTTCCCAGAAAACGGCCGGTTATCGGATTGAAGGCCGCGATGGTGCCGCTGCCGAAATTGCCAACCAATAGGGCGTGGCTGAATTTACCAAAATCTGACGGAGCCAGCGCCACTCCCCAGGGTGCATTGAACCAGTCCCCATGCTCGAGGCGCGCAAGCCTTCTGCCTTGGCCATCGAAGACCAAAACGAAACCCAGGCCCGCACCAAAGACTTCATCGTGCTTTGCCGAGTCCTGCTGGGCAAAGGTGATGTAGATATTGGGTCCGATGCCTTGCACGTTGAAGGGCGCAAAGCCGCGCGGGATTCCGTCCAGCTTAAAGCATTCTTCGGGAAGAGTGACTGGCTTGAAGTTGGAATCGAAAACATCAATCTGCCCGCTGCGGAAGTTGGCCGCTAAAAGATATTCGTTGCCCGCAATACTGATGATGGTCGCTCCCTTGTAGACCGCCCCATTGCCTTTGCTGGGGACTTGCGAGTTGTCAACCTCAATTATCGAGGTGGTGGGATTCACACTCGAGTTCCACCCTTGAATTGTGCCGTCTTCAGTGGCAAACAGGAAGGTCGCCGGCTTGCCCGCAACGAGGAAATTCGTGGTGCTGCCATTAAACAAGACAGCGGTGGGGGATCCTGGCGCCGGTTGGCCTGGAGCGTTGGGAACCACGACGCCATTTCCCGGTGTTCCCCCAGGAGCATTGAGCGCGACGATGGTCACGGGGACCAGGGTGGGCGGTGGCGTTTGTGCCGCCGGATTGGCAGGATTCAAACCGGAATTGTTGTAGAGCGTGGATGTGCCGCCCGCGTTGTTGGAAATCCACCAGGGACTGGTTGGGCTATGCACCAGCCCCCAGGGGTTGATAAGGTTTGGGTCAGAGATGGAGGCGGCTGGAGTCACAGGGACGTTCGATACCAGATTTGTCTGTTGATAGTGTTGCGCCGATGCCAGCGCAGGAAACAGGGCGAGTGCACATGCGGGGACGAACCACGGCCTCAGTGAGGGGATGACGAACTGCATGGGATTTCTCCTTTAGGCTTGGCGTGATTTGGATTTGAGATTCCCTCCCGCGATGGAGGGCGAGCCTTACCAGTTCGCGATGATATGCCGCCAGGCCGCCGGAGTTGTCACAGTTTCGTCGCGAATCCTGTCAAAGTAGGTCTTGAGCAGGATGGCTGATTCGAAGATCATTCGTGTCTCAGGCGAACTCTGGTGGGGTCCGCTAAGCGCGCGGCCTCGCGCAAGGCAACGATGGGGTCGACCCGCATAGCGCGGAACGCGGAGATATAGTTCTATACTTTGCCAGACTCGTTTTGTTCAGCAAACGTCGGGCGATGGGGCGAAGCAACTCCACGGAGCACGTTATGAAAGCGATTGTACGTACGCAATACGGATCGGCGGACAGGTTGCAGTTCTTGGAGGTGCCAACACCTAGCCCCGCCGACGATGAGGTGCTGATCAAGCTTTGCGCGGCTTCGGTAAATCCCCTGGACCTCTTCGTCCTGCAAGGTGCGCCGTGGAACCGCATCCCGGGACTGCGCACCAAGCCCAAACACACAATCATCGGTTGTGATATCGCCGGGCGAGTGGAGGCAGTCGGGAAGAAGGTAAAACAATTTCAGGCAGGCGACGAGGTCTTCGGGGTAACAGGATTTGAGGGAAAGGGATTTGCCGAATACGCATGTGCGCCTGCAGAGAAGTTGGCGCCGAAGCCAGTCAACCTGTCGTTTGAGGATGCCGCCTCGGTACCCATCGCGGCCATTACGGCGCTCCAGGGTCTCCGGGACAAGGGACGGATTCAGCCAGGCCACAAGGTTCTCATTGAGGGCGCGTCCGGTGGCGTCGGCACGTTTGCGGTGCAGATTGCCAAAGAGCTCGGGGCTGAAGTCACTGCCGTGTGCAGTACGAGGAATTTGGATATAGCGCGGTCGTTAGGCGCAGACCATGTTATCGATTACAGCAAGGTAGATTTCGCGCGGCTTGAGCAGCGGTATGATTTGATCCTGGCCGTGAACGGTCATCATTCGATTTTTGAGTACAGGCATATGCTGGCTCGGAACGGGATTTATGTCGCAGTCGGAAGTCTGGTTCCAGTTCTTCAAGCGATGATACTGGGGCGACTTCTTTCAACGCTTGGGCGCAAAAAAATGACTTTCTTTATCGCGAAGATTAATCAGAGAGATTTATTCTTCTTGATGGGTCTTCTGCAGGCCGGCAAGATAACGCCGGTCATCGACCGACGCTACCGCTTGAGCGAGGCCGCGGAGGCTCTCCGTTATCTGGCGGAAGGACATGCGCAAGGGAAGATCGTGTTAACTACTTCACCTTAAGACGCGGAACGGAGCCGTCTCGGTTCCCGCGGGGCCTCGCTCCGGTCCGATAGTTCCAGATAAGGAACGCGTAACACGTGTCATGGTGATACCTGTCATCTCTCATCGCTGACAGCTGCTACTGTTTTTTCCCTGGCCGTACAGCGCATTCTTCTCTTATCGCCAAGAGAGGACGATCATGAATCTCGAATTCTTCTTTAATGTGCTGACAAGTTTATGGGGCGTGGGGGAAATCCTCATCATCGTCCTCACCCAAACACGCCGGGGTGAGGGCAAGATACAAGATCGCGGAACGCAGATCATTCTCCTGGTCGTTATTGTTGCATCTCTCAAGCTCGACGAATGGATGCGCAGATTGTTCCCGATCGACATGCCGGGGAGTCATAGCTGGCTGCTGCCGGTAGCCTTAGGGGTTTTGATTCTCGGTTTGGCAGTTCGCGCGGCAGCCATCGTAACGCTGGGCAGAGCCTTCAGCACGAACGTAGCGACGCGCGAGGGACAGAGACTCAAGCGAAGCGGACTCTATCGTCTCGTCCGTCATCCTTCCTATCTCGGTCTGGAGCTGATTCTCCTGGGTCTCGCCCTTCACGCACGTACATGGGCCTGTTTTGTCGTTGTCCTCGTTCCGCCGACACTGGCTGTGTTGTATCGCATTCATGTTGAAGAGACTGCGCTCCGCCTGGCTTTTGGCAGCGATTACGAAGACTATCGGCGAAGCACAAAGCAGCTGATTCCGGGCGTCTATTGAGTGTTGATGCACACGCGAGACCAGTTCTACCGCGAGGCAGCTATCGCAGGGAAGCGGCTCAGCGAATCCGCCGCCAGCTTGTATGTGAGTTGATCTGCCGGCATCGCATCAACCAGTCTCGCTGCCTGACCGGCCCACAACTGCATGCAATCCATGGAACCGGCTTTCTCAGACGCCGCACGTAAAGGCGCCACCAGCGTCGCTGCATAAGGAAAGGCCAGTGCCGCTTCGGACATTGGTCCCGACTCCGTGAGATAGCGGTTCAGTATGCCTCTGGCGGGGCGTCCGCTGAACAAATTCGTCACGGCCGTCCCGGTATCGGCAACTTGTTCGAGCGCCTGCCGATACAGAGGAGAAACATTCGCCTCGGGACAGAACAGGTAGGCCGTACCCAACTGCACGCCGGCTGCCCCAAGGGCAAATGCGGCAACAATGCCCCTTGCATCCGCGATGCCGCCGGCAGCGATCACCGGGATGGAAACCGCGTCGGCTACCTGCGGCAGCAAGGCGAACAGACCGACCTGGCTGGCGACGTTCGTCTCGAGAAACATCGCCCGATGGCCGCCTGCTTCCATGCCCTGCACAATGACTGCATCGCATCCATGATCCTCAAGCCAGCGAGCTTCTTTGACACTCGTCGCCGACGACAAAACTTTGATGCCGAGCGCCTTTAGCCGGTCCACAAGATCAGGAGCGGGCAACCCGAAGTGGAAGCTCACGACTTCAGGTCTTACTTCCTCCACGACTTCACACATCACTGCATCGAATGGGAGCCGAAGCCGGCTTTCCGCCACTGCTTCGATGTCCAGACCCAGGCGGTCGTAATGGGGCTTCAACAGGAACTTCCACTGCTCTTTTGCAGCGCTATCCGGAGCCGTCAACGCGTGGCAGAAAAAGTTGAGATTGAAAGGGCGATTCGTGTACTGGCGGATTGCATCCGCTGCCACCCGTACGCTTTCCGGACCGAGCAGCGCACAGGCGAGTGAACCAAGAGCTCCGATCGACGAGACACTGCGCGCCAGCGCCACTGAGTCCGATCCGGCCATCGGCGCTTGTATGATCGGTATGTCGAGCTTCAGCAAATCAAGCAGACGCGGGTCGGGCCAATGTTGCATGGATATATTGTCTCCCATCGCGCAGGAAACGCCGGACGGGATTGAAGAATGAAACGGAACGGCAACATGAACCTGGCCTATTTCGATTTCAAGCCGGCCCACTGAGGCGATCTGCCTGTTTTTTGCAGGTGCAGTCCAAACATCCGTGCACGGCACAGGTGGCACACGTGTGCAAAAGTTGTTTGCGCAGAGCTGCACGCGCGCGATGCACGCGAACATCTGCGTTCGATCGAGAGATGCGATGCTGGTCGGCAAACTCCTGCACACGCTGCTCTCCCAGATCAACGGCACGCAGGATCTCGGCATACTCCGGCTTCAATCCCTCGATCACTCCGTCGAGACAGCCGCAAACCTCGTCTTGCTGGCTGGGAGATGGCTGGGTTTCCAACTCGCGCGCCCACGCTTCGAGTGCTTTCTCTTTCGCGGCGTGTCGCCGGTAGCTGTCAATCACGGCATTTCGCAGCAAGCGGTAAAACCACGCCACAGCCGATTCATTCGGCTTGAAGTCGTCCTGGTGTTCGAAGGCACGAAGGTACGCGGCCTGCAGAATGTCTTCCGCTAACGCCGGATCCGGGACGCGCCGCTGGAGGAACGCGAAGAACCGTTTGCGCTGGGGGAGGAGTCGATCAAGAGGTCTGTCGGTCATAAGCAACAACGGGTCAGGAGGCCGAAGCCTCCTGGCCGATTGGATGTGGCGTGATTACTTTTTGACTTTGCAGCTGCAGATTACGCACTCACAGTCCGGACCACAAGGGCAGTCTTGGCACCTCATCGCGTTCTCCTTTCTTTGAGGTAAACGCACCAGCCCGCGTTTTCTTACACCTCCTGCAACAAATTCCGCGTGCGCCAAGGGTGCGCGGGTTCTTAAGGACGGACCCAAGACAACGAAGGGCAAAGTTATTTACGGATGTTTTTGCATCTCTAGACCGACTGGTCTACTCATATGAGTGCGCCCCAACCGGCCCATGCGAAAGGAAAACATCATGTCCACTCATTCCACAAAAGGCACTGCCCTCGTCACCGGCGCTTCCACAGGAATCGGAGCCGTCTACGCCGACCGGCTTGCCCAACGCGGTTACGACCTCATCCTCGTAGCCCGCAGCCTGGACAAGCTCAACCAGGTCGCCCGCGAAATTCAGGCCGCGACCCATCGCAAAGTAGAGATCCTGCAGGCCGATCTGACCGTCGCTGTCGATGTACAGAAAGTCGCCCATCGTCTTGCTACCGACGGCTCGATTACCGCGCTGGTCAACAACGCGGGCATGGCATCCGCCGGCAAGCTCATCGAGTCTGATCCCGACCTCCTCGAAGAAATGATTCAGCTCAACATCACGGCGTTTACCCGCCTGGGCGTGGCTGCGGCGAAGAGCTTTGCCACCCGCTCCAACGGCCTCATCATCAATATCGGTTCTATCGTCGCTCTCGCCCCCGAACTGCTGAATGGCGCCTACAGCGGCAGCAAGGCCTATGTGCAGAACTTCAGTGCCGCCTTGAAGAACGAGCTGGCAGAAAAAGGGGTCACCGTCCAGGTAGTGCTGCCCGGCGCAACGGCGACACCCTTGTGGAGCAGAGCTGGTGTGGACATCAACACACTTCCCGCCGAATGGGTCATGACCACCGAGGACATGGTGGATGCCTCGCTCGCCGGACTCGATCAGGGCGAGTTCGCCACCATCCCCGCACTGCCTGACGCGGCCGACTTCGAAGCCTACGAGAGGGCCCGCCTCGCACTTGCTCCGAACCTTTCACGCAAGTATCCGGCTGATCGCTACGGCATTGGAGTCCGGCAGTAAGGCCGAGCCCTTTCCATCGATAACGGTAGGAT
>JBARKD010001039.1:0-5513 GCA_049800615.1 Acidobacteriaceae bacterium
CTTCGACTTTGCCTGCCGAGTTTGGCATGACCACCGGCGGGATCGAAAGCTTCAATACGAAGGGCGGTACTAACAAATATCACGGCGAGGTTTATGACATCTTCCGCAACGAGGACCTCGACGCCAACACCTGGGGGAATAACTTCGAACTGTCGCAGGGGCAGCCTTACGCTACCTTCAGAACTCCGCTCGACAAGCAGAACGACTACGGCGGCACCTTCGGCGGTCCATTCAGAATCCCCCACCTCTACAACGGTCAAGACAAAACTTTCTTCTTCTTTTCCTGGGAGCAATACCGGCAAAGCGTGGGTGGAACCCAGACCACAACCATTCCGACGGCGGCGGAATTGGGCGGCGATTTCTCCGCAACCCTCGACACTGCAAACGTTTTGGGCACGAACCCGTGCGACGGGACGCCAATTTATCAGGGCGAGGTTTTTGATCCTGCAACTACCAAGACCGTGGGCGGTGTGGAGTGCAGAACTGCCTTCATGAATGAACCAGGAAACACCGGAAATGTAATTCCATCCGGTCGCTTCTCGGCAGTAGGCCAGAATCTGCTCTCTTATTACCCCGCGCCGCAGAACGGCAACTTGGCGAACAACTACACATTCCCATACAGCTATCCCATTCTCGATACGACCACGACCTTCCGTATCGACCAAAATATCAGTTCGAAGAGCAAGGCCTACTTCACTTACTCTTCGCGCAATAATGTCCGTATATCCACGACCCCGGAATGGGGCAATGCGGCGGGAGAAGGACGAAATCAGTTCTTCGGGACCCACTACATTCGCTTCGGCTACGATTACACGATCACGTCAACCATGCTGAACCATTTGAATCTGGGCTACAACCGCACCAATAGTAAGAATGTAGGCGCGGGAGTGGCGTTCGGACATGGCAACACGGACTGGGATGCGAAACTCGGCATTACCGGCGCAAGTGGGCCTATGTTTCCGGGAATCACTCCTGGGGAAGCCTCGACGGCAGGTTACGGCGACAACGTCGATGGAGACACGATCGACAATGGTTTCCGCGTGGCTGACACGCTCACTTGGATTCACGGCAGGCACGATTTCAAGTTTGGATATGAAGAGTGGTATCAACAGTTCAACCCGCTGAATTTCCAGAACACGAGCGGGTCTTTCCTCTTCGGTAGAGGGCAGACGGCGGGCACGGCCGTCACCAGCAACCTAAGCGGCAACGGCATCGCCAGCATGTTGCTTGGGGAGCTCAACTCAGCGAATGTGACCGTCTACGCCAGCCAGCCTCGTTGGTTGCGCAGCTATTTCGCCGGCTTCGTGCAGGACACCGTCAAGGTAACCCCAACTCTTACCATGAACATTGGTCTTCGCTATGACGTGGACGAACCTGAAAGGGAGGCGCAGGGCAACACTTCCAATATTAGTCTGACGCAGCCGAATCCAGGAGCCGGCAATCTCCCCGGAGTGCTGGTATTCGCCGGCAAAGGAGCGGGGCGGAACGGAAATGTGAATGAACGCTGGGCCAATATCTGGAAGAAGGATTTTGGTCCGCGCATTGGGCTGGCCTGGTCGCCTGCCATGTTCAACAACAAGATGGTGTTCCGTGGAGGTTACGGTATCGTCTACGGAAACCTGCAGTATGCTGATTTCGGTGGGTTCAACCGAACCGGATTCCAGGCCAATCCGGCTTTTAACAGCGTCAATGGTTTCGATCCGGCATTGCCGATCGACGCGGGCCTGCCGTCGTTTCCGCCTCCCCCGAATCTCGATCCGACGCAGCTGAACTTTACCGGACCCCAGTACACCGATCCGTCGTATGGACGCCCCCCGATGTCGCAAAACTGGAGCGTCGAGGTGCAACGCGAACTCGCCCCAGACATGATCCTGGATGTGGCTTACGTTGGTCAGCACTCTCAGGATTTGCGCTCGAACTACGACGCGGTGAACACCCTCAATCCAAAATATTTTTCCCTGGGACCTTCCCTGCTTACGCCAATCGGGGCCCAAACCGCGGTTGCCCCGCCTTATGCCGGATTTCCGAGTGGGGCAATTGTGGCACAGGCGCTCGTGCCCTTTCCCCAATACTACGGATTCAACACTGACGGGGCATTGGAAAACCTGGGACAGTCCACCTACAACGCGCTGGAGGCCCAGCTAACCCGTCGCTTCCGCAACGGCCTGAACCTGATGGCTTCGTACACCTGGTCGAAAACATTGACGGATGCGGACTCGGCGTTGCCCTATTTCGCAACACTGCACCAAGGCGGCGCTCCGCAGAACGTGTTCAACAAACAGGGCGACAAGGCGATCAGCAACCAGGACCTTCCCCAGAACTTCGTAGTCAGTTACATCTACGAGCTTCCGTTTGGAAGGAACAAAAAGTTCCTCAATGGCAGCAAGGTCTTGGATCGGGCGGTCGGCGGGTGGTCGGTTAGCGGCATCCAACGTTACGAGAGCGGCCAGCCAATTGCTTTCGGCTGCGCCACTGGCGTTCCCGCCTACGCCGATTGCATTCGCTTCGACTACATCCCGGGCTCATCCCCGCAGAGTGCAGCATGGAAGAATAGAAATGGAAAATTCGTTCCCATCACTGCCGCAGCCTTTGCCGCTGGCGATCCGGGCATTCCGATGTTCAATCCTCTGGACACGGCGGTCAATACGCTTCCCCCGGCATTTGACGACCCGAACTCGTCGCAAAACGTTACCTCCAGAGGCACTTATGCTTTCGGTACCTCGCCGCGAGTGGACGGGCATGTCCGAATGGGAGCTTATCTCAGCGAGGATTTCAATCTGTTGAAACGCACGAAGATCACAGAAGACAGTGATCTTTTGTTTCAGGTGAACTTTCTCAACGCCTTCAATCGGCACGTTTGGAATCGTCCGGGGGATCTCGGGCCATATGACAGCAATGCGCTGCCGGGGCAGTCGAACGGGCCCAACGATACCTTTGGAGTCGTAAACTGGAATACCTATTCCACTACAGGGGGCGGCGGTTACCTGCTCTTCCCCAGGCGAATCCAGCTGCAGCTTAAACTCGAGTTCTAGCTGCAGACTGGGGTTGGTGTGAATTCGGGGCCGTCGCTTCGGCGGCGGCCTTTGTTTTTGTCGGAAATGATCTAATCGACGAATGTGGCCTTCGCAGTAGGTATTAGACTGACACAGTGGAGAGAGTAATTGGCTGCAAATGGTCAAACGTTAGTCGGAAGGCTCTGACGCCTTTCGCCTGTCTAGCGCTGATTCTCGGCCAGAGCTTTGGGCAATCGGGCCAACCTAGAAGCTCGGCTGCAAACCCGTCAGAGTCGAAGAGCGCAGTTCCAGGAAGATTCGTCGATATCGCCGACAAAAGTGGGATTCACTTCCAGCAACAGGCGTCAAAAACCTCCAGGAAATATCTTCTCGAAACTATGGGATCGGGCGTCGCAGTTTTTGACTACGACAACGACGGTCGCCTCGATATTTTTCTCGCGAATGGCGCGCGCATCGATGATCCCATGCCCAAGGGCGCGATTCCCCAGAAAGATGGGCCGAAATATTGGAATCGGCTGTACCACCAGAAACCGGATGGGACATTTGAGGATGTGACCGTGAAGGCCGGACTGCAGGGAATCGGATACTCGACGGGCGTGGCGGTCGGCGACTATGACAACGACGGCTTCGATGATCTGTTCGTCGCCGGCTACGGACACAGCACCCTGTATCACAACAACGGAGATGGAACTTTCACCGACGTAACGGCCAGCGCCGGCGTGGGCGGATCAGGCTGGGCCACGAGCGCGGCCTGGGTCGACTATGACAATGATGGACGACTCGACTTAATCGTGGCGCGATACATGGTGTGGGATTTCGACGATATTTACTGCGGGCATCGCGAAGAAGGGTTTCGTTCTTATTGTCATCCCGATCTTTTCAAGCCAGTTTCGGTCTTGCTTTTTCACAATGACCGTAACGGCAAGTTCACTGAAGTCTCGGCGAAAGCTGGCATCGACAAGCCCGGGAAGGGACTGGGATTGGCAATTGCCGACTACGACCATGACGGGTGGATGGACATTCTTCTGGCGAACGATTCGATTCCAGAATATCTGTTTCACAATAAAGGCAACGGCACGTTCGAGGAAATAGGGTTGCCCTCGGGAGTCGCACTGGACGGGGGCGGAGCAACCTTCGCGGGGATGGGCGTGGATTTCGAAGATTATAATAACGACGGCTGGCCCGATGTGATTATCACTGATCTGGCCAATCAGAAGTACGCTCTGTACGCCAACGCGGGCGACGGCAGTTTTGATTACACCACGTTCACTACTGGCTTAGGCGCGATCAGCTTGCTGCATTCCGGATGGGGCGTGCGCTTCTTCGACTACGATAACGACGGCTGGAAAGACTTGTTTATTGCGCAGGCGCACGTAATGGACACCATCGAGGTAAACGAGCCGCATCTGCGCTACCGCGAGGCTCCGTTGTTGCTCTGGAACGATCAGGGGAAGCGGTTTAAGGATGTTTCCGATCAGTCGGGAGAAATATTTCACGAGCATTGGGCGGCCCGCAGTATGGCGACCGGCGATCTCGATAATGATGGCCGAGTCGATGTGGTGGTGAATTCGCTCGACGGCCCGGCCTACGTGCTGCATAACGAAACCCTGACGGCGAATCATTGGATTACTTTCAACCTGGTGGGAGTGAAAAGTAATCGCGACGGCATTGGCGCGCAGATCAAGATTTCGACTCCCGCTGGCAACCAGTATGCGACGGTTACCACCGCGAGCAGTTACCAGTCCTCCAGCGACAAGCGCGTGCATTTCGGTCTAGGCGCGGACCGGTCGGTGGCCACCGTGGAGATTCGCTGGCCCAGTGGGGTTAAGCAGGTACTGTCAGACGTGAAGGCGGACCAGATCTTGACCGTCACGGAAGCGAATTCGCCGCCAACATCACGAGAAGCGACAAGTGAGAAAAAATAAAGGCGACGACACATTAACCGGAAAATTTGAGTGACCTCTGTGTCCTCTGTGGTTAAAGTTCTTGCTTTTGAACCACACAGGACACAGAGAAACACTGAGGAGAAATAAAACAAGGATCATGAGGCGAGCGCTCAGCATACTCGCGCTGCTGGTTGCCACGACATTTCCGCTGAGAATATGGGGCCAGAGCTCCGCCTGCTCGGCCGCTATGGAGATGTTTCGGCAGCGGCGCTGGGCGGAGGCGGCTGCGGGTTTTGAGCAATGTGAAAAACAAAATCCGGAAAAAAACGAGGCGCTTCTGTACCGCGGCAAAGCGCTGGTGAACCTGCGGCAATTTGAGAATGCCGCGAATGTGTTGCGCAGCTACGCGAGGTTGAATCCACAATCCGTAGACGCGGCCTACCTGCTGGCCTACATCGCTTTTCGCGAGGACAAGCCCGCAGAATCGCTGCGGCTTTTCTCCGACGCTGCCAAGCTGAAAGCTCCTATGGCGAATGACCTCACCATCGTCGCTCTCGACTACGTGCTGCTCAACGATTACAACGACGCAGCGCATTATCTCGAATTGTCACTG
>JBARKD010001040.1:0-4971 GCA_049800615.1 Acidobacteriaceae bacterium
CGCTGAGCCTGTGACTTTTTGGCGTGAAGGGGCGGGGCTTTTCAGCCCCTTCAACTTCACCTCGATCCGTCTCTTTCATGGAAAAGCAGCTTTCGCCTACCCCACAGAATTGTCGTCCCGACCGAAGCGTAGCGAAGTGGAGGGATCTGCGGTTTGCTTATACAGCCGCAGCTCTCTATAGAAACGCAGGCCTACCCTTTGTCATTCCGAGCGCAGCCGAGGAATCTGCAGTTTTCCTGATGACCCACAGAATTGTCATTTTCATCTTGAAGGGGCGGGGCCTTCACAGCCCCGCGTCAATTTGAATAGAAGCCGCTGAGGCTACAATTTCCGGCTCTAGGCAGAATTGTCATCCCGAGAGCAAAGCCCTGATCTTTTCTGAGCACTAACCTGCCCGATTGGTATCTTGAAACACGCGCGATCCGTGTGACTGAAGCGCGGTGTCTTATGACGGGCTGCTCACCGCTTCCCCAGTGCCGTGAAGTGCACCCTCGGGAAGGATGCTGCCGCGATTCATAAAGCGTTCCATGGCCTGCATGGCGCAACCCTGCCCGCATAAGTGGAAGAATCCCGGATTTTCACTCTCCACCTGATTCCACGGCATGAGCGTAAAGCGTTGGCGTGGCTGCCCCTCATCGAAACAGGGAACATCCCCCAGGACAAGCATCCACCAGTGGTTCGCCTCAAGTTTTTTGCGGCCGCAAATGTCACATGTGAAGGAGACATCCCAAACCATGATCCACCTCATCTGGCAGAACAAGCGTTTTCCGCGATGCAAACGGACCGCGCCTATTACAAACGGTTTCGCTGCCCGACGGAAATGAAACCCTACCGTGCTACAGTACGAGTTAGCGCGGGCCAGAAAATTATAGCTTTTGTCATCGAAGCCGGTGGACTCCATTGACTTGCCCCGAATGCGCCTCATCCAGTTTTCGACTCTCACGATTTCGCGTGAAGGATATCGAGCGGCTTTTGCTGCTGCAGTATCCGGTCCGCTGCCGTAATTGCCAGCGCCGCGCTTATGCCGGGTTCTCCCTGGCCTTGGTGCTGTTGCAGGCGAGCCGTGTCCGTCGCGCCCGGCGGGAACACGAAGCTACCCGCTGACCGCTCTGTTCAGGTAAGAAAAACCATTACTGGAGATGCCGGAAGAATTGCCGGCTTACCTCGGAAAAGATCATTCCAGAAGGATGATCTTTAATGGTCGGGACGGGCAGATTTGAACTGCCGACCCCTCGCACCCCAAGCGAGTGCTCTACCAGGCTGAGCCACGTCCCGACGAAAAGTACCTACTGAGTTTACACGACCGTGCCCGGTTGCCGAAAAAGCGCGCCTGGCGCCGGAGGCAGGGCCAATTCTGGCGCCGCCGGCAAGCCCCGGTTTCTATAGTTTGTGACACGGCAATTCTCTAGTGCGAGGGTGGGACGTACTCCTTGGGCAGCGCCGAGCCTTCACCGAAGAAGTACTCTTGCATCTGCTCCACCAGGAATTCCTGCGCCTCCTTGGTCCAGGGCTGCAGGCGGTATTCGTTGAGCAGCATTTTTTGCCGCTCGAGCCACTCCCCCCAAGCCTTCTTCGATACCTGGTTGTAAATCTTCTGGCCAAATTCGCTGTCAAACGGGGGCTCATCCAGGCCCTCCATTTCCTGCTTGTAACGCGCACAAACTACCATGTGTGGCATCGCATCTCTCCGAAAATGTCGCTCAATTCATTGTAAGAGATAACCAAACTCATCTGCGCTTCTTGCCCGGACGCTTGCTTTTCGCCCGTTGCTTTCCTTTGCGCAATACTTTGTTCGGCGGAGGGATAAAGGGGTGGGCCTTGGGCTTGCGTTTTGCCTGGCTTTTGCCCTCTGCGCGGCGGCCCCTGGGCGCGGAGGTAGATTCCTCCAGCATGGCAAATTGTAACCGCCGCTGAACAGAATCGACGCGATCGAGGATCACCCGAACCCGGTCGCCCATCGAAAAGCGCCGGCCGGTATGCTCGCCCATAATCTGCCGGGTGTTCTCGCGAAACGTGTATTGATCGCCCTGCAGGCTCGCGATGGGCACCAGGCCCTCGACAAAGAGGTTGTCGAGCTCGACAAAGCAACCGTATTTGGTCACGCTGAGGATCATGGCGTCGAAATCTTCGCCCAGCCGCTCCTGCATGAATTTGATCTTTTTCCACTCCATCAGCTCGCGCTCCGCCTCATCTGCCCGACGCTCAGCCTGGCTCGATTCGAAGGCGATGCCGGCAAGCTCGGATTCGCTCAACGGCGCATCTTCCCGTGGGGCTTTGTCCTCGCGGCCCCCTGTCCGGGTTGCGAGCACACCCATGCCGCTCGCCCCCGTGGCCAAAACAGCCTTGACGATCCGGTGCACAATGAGGTCCGGGTAGCGGCGGATAGGCGACGTGAAGTGGGTGTAGCAAGCGGTAGCTAGGGCGAAATGGCCCTCGTTCTTCTCGCTGTAACGCGCCTGGCGCAGAGAACGGAGCATGAGATAGGCCAGGATCCGCTCTTCCGGTTTGCCCGCGATTCTGAGCGCAAGCTGCTGGTACATGCGCGGCGTAACCGGAATATCTTCCGCGATTTCATACTCGCGAGGCCGGCGGCCGTGGCCCTGCCCGCGGCCTCGTTGCTCACGCCGTTCCGCCTTCATGGTCACGCGCTTTACCGGCAACGGACCCAGGCCCAGAGAGTATCCAAAACCGGCAGCCATGGATTCGAAATCCACCACCCTGCGCGGCTCCGGCTTTTCGTGAATTCGATACAGTGACGGTACGTTCAGGTTCTGCACCCAGGAGGCCACACATTCGTTAGCCGAAAGCATGAACTCTTCGATCAGGCGATTGGCCCAGCTGCGCTCGGAACGGACGATGCTTTGCATCACACCCTGGGCATCAAACTGGATCACCGGCTCCGGCAAGTCGAAGTCAATCGATCCGCGGCGCTGGCGTTTGCCGTGTAAAACCCGCGCGAGCTCGTACATGCGCTCAAATTCCGGAACCAGGGAGGCGAATTGCTCCCGCAGATTCTGATCGCCGCTGATGACCGCGTGAACCTGGGTATAGGTCATACGGGCAGCCGAGCGAATGACGCCCGGAGTCACCTCGTAGCGGAGAATTTCGCCCTCGCCGTC
Source organism: Acidobacteriaceae bacterium (assembly GCA_049800615.1). Lineage (GTDB taxonomy): Bacteria > Acidobacteriota > Terriglobia > Terriglobales > Acidobacteriaceae > PALSA-350. The sequence goes on from JBARKD010001040.1 coordinate 3,120, forward strand.
GATGGCCATGATGCAGGAGAGAACCAGGCGCTCTTCCCCCGGCCGCAAACTGCAGATATCGCTCGACAGCTCCTGCGGAAGCATGGGAACCGCCCGGTCGGGGAAGTAGACCGAAGTGCCGCGCAGGCGAGCTTCCAGGTCAAGCGCCGAACCTGCGGTCACATATTGCGCAACATCGGCAATGTGCACCTGCAACTCCCATTCCCCGTTGTCGTGGCGGCGAACAAAGACAGCGTCATCGAAGTCTTTGGCCGTCTCGCCGTCAATGGTGACGATGGGCAGTTGGCGAAAATCGCGGCGCCGGGCTGCTTCGTCATGATCGAGCCAGGCGGCGGCGCGGGCCTCCTCCAGAACATTGGGTGGGAAAACATGGGGCAAATGGTGTTTGCGAATGACGATCTCGACATCGACGCCGAAATCGTCTTCCCGGCCGAGGAGCTCCACAACCCGTCCACGCGCAGGTCGCGAGGCCGTCGGCCATTCTGTGATTTCTACGTCGACCACCATGCCCTCGAGATCGGTCGAGGTATCGGAGCGGGCGCGCGAGCCGATATCAGTACTAACAACCCGATGAGGAGTTATGCCCGGAGTTACCGGCGGTTGCTCCAGCCCAAAAGGGATCACGATCGGTTGGAGCATCCGCTCATCGAGCGGGGTTACAGTGTTTCCCTGCGAATGATCGCGACGCGCAAAGTGAAAAATGCCGACAACGGTGGAGTTACGACGGCTCATGACCCGGACGATGCGTCCGCTGCGCCGGCCATCGCCACGGGGAGGCGCCAGTTCCACAAGCACCTGGTCGCCTTGCATGGCTCCGTTCATCTCGTTGGGAGGGATGAAAATGTCGTCTTCACCGGCAGGCTGGCGCGTTTCCGGGCGCACAAATCCAAAACCTTCGCGATGCGCGTCCAAACGTCCGGCGACCAGATCGTTGCGCGAGACTGCGCGGGGCAACGCCCAATGATCGAGATCGGGCTTGAACAATTCACCGCGAACCGTCATGCGATCGAGTTGTTCCCGCAGCAGCCGGCGTTCCCGCCCACCGCCCAGCCCCAGTTCGCGCACCAGTTGCTTGTAACCGGCGCGCCGGCCCGGGGAACGCTCGATACGCTCAAGGAGTTCGCGGTCAGTCATTCCGGGAGCGGGTAAACATTCCGATAATGCGCGCCAAAGGACATGGCTTTTCGGCACATACCTTAGTCGATACTAATGGCTCAGCTACCCCCGGAGCCGAAAACTTTCGGAATGGGGGATTTCAATTTTGCGCCTGGCGTGATTAAGATGCAGAGAAGAGTAAGGACTGCGCGCCTCCCTCGGCTTTCGCCGGGCAGGCCCTTGAAGAAACTAACAGCTCCGCCTGATTTGCCCTTAAAATTGCGGAAACAGTTCCGCTGGGTTGTTCGGGGGCCTGTATTTCGAAGTAAATGGAAAGGAAGTACAAAGAGATGTGGAAACCGAACCAACCTGGAAGTCCCTCGCAGTCTCCTAGCACGGAACCCGCGCGTTCTATGCCCCCGGCTGCCAGCCACGAACCAACCACCCCCCGTACTTCCAGCACTTCACCCGTATCACAGGCCGCAGCCGACCAGGCGACGATCGGCAAAAGCCTGGTGGTCAAAGGCGAAGTCACGGGCTCCGAATCGTTGTACATCGACGGCAAGGTCGAGGGCGCGATCAATCTCCCCGGCAATCGCGTTACTGTCGGCCGCAACGGGCAGGTGTCCGCAAATATCTCCGCTCGCGAAGTAGTCGTACTGGGCAAGGTACGCGGCAACATCAATGCCAGCGACCGTGTCGATATTCGCAGCGAGGGTTCTCTCACCGGCGACGTCATTGCCCAGCGCATCAGCAT
>JBARKD010001041.1:0-5306 GCA_049800615.1 Acidobacteriaceae bacterium
CCGCAATTATCCGCAGGGCCCTGAATATATGGCGCAACTCGCTCGCGATGCCGGATTCGCGAACGTTGAGATTGTGCCAACATCGGGCAAGCCCGGGGTCTTCGGCATTCTGGATGCAGGTGCGGCCACCACCGTGGGCATCTATTTCATGTACGACGTGAAACAGTTTGACCCTTCGGAGTGGTCTTCGCCCCCGCTCGAAGGGCGAATCGTGGACAAGGAAGGGCTGGGCCGGACCTGCGTTGGTCGCGGCGCCGTGAACCAGAAGGGCCCTGAAACGGCCTTTCTGGGCGCTCTTCATGCCTTCCAGGCAGCGGAGAAAAAGCTGCCGGTAAACCTCGTGCTCGTCTGTGAAGGCGAAGAAGAGATTGGTTCGACCCACTTTCCGGAGGTTGTCCACCAACCCAGGATCACCGCCGCGTTGAAAAAATGCATGGGTGTGTTCATGCCGGAAGCGGGCCAGGACGCGGATGGAGGGATACAGGTATCGTTAGGCGCCAAAGGTGTAGTTGAGCTCGAACTCGTTTCCAGCGGAGAGCGATGGGGACGAGGTCCCAAACACGACGTTCACTCCAGCCTTGAGGCACAGGTGGACAGTCCCGCATGGCACCTGGTGCAAGCGCTCAACACCCTCATCGAGTCCGACGGACACACGCCAGCCGTTGCAGGATTCTTTGACAAGGCCAAGCCGCTTACTCCCGCACAAATGAAGATGATTCAGGATGTCGCCGGTCGCCGCAGTGAAGCCACGGCGAAGAAGCAGCTTGGAGTCGAGCATTGGGTGCACGACAAAAACTGGCTGGACTCGCTCGTGCTGCTCGAGTCCAAGCCTACGATCAACATCGAGGGCCTGGTCGGTGGATACACGGGTCCCGGGGGCAAGACCATCCTGCCGCATCGCGCCGTGGCGAAGGTTGACATGCGGCTGGTGCCTGACATGACGGCTGCCGGTACACTGGCGCTTCTAAAGGACCATCTTGCCAAACACGGCTTTGGCGACATCGAGGTCAATATGAGCGGTGGCTACGATCCGACCCAGACCTCGCAGGAGTCGAAGCTCATCCAAGCGCAAATTGCGACTTACCGCAAGCTGGGTCTGGATCCTGTTCTATGGCCTCGATCAGCCGGCTCATGGCCCGGATACATCTTTACTTCCGAACCTCTCAATCTTCCCGCCGGACATTTTGGACTAGGTCACGGGACCGGCGCACACGCTCCGAATGAGTACTATCTGATCGACTCCACCAGTGCAAAGGTTGCGGGGATTGATGGAGCTGTGCGCTCCTTCGTCGAGTATCTCTACGCGTTGTCTTAAAACGGGGGAATTGAGAATTACTTCCGCGTCATCCGCAGCTCGAGCATCATCCGCTCCTCGCCTTTGTCATCGATCAGGAAATGGCGATGGAGGAGAAGGCGGCCGTCTTCCTCAAGGTGCGCGCGTGCTACGGTCTTGCGCCCAGGGTGGTCGGGATCGAGGGGTGTGGCCCAGAGGACAATGTTCTTGCCGTCGAACGTGCCGTCGCTCTGGCGAATCGACATCGTCGTTTGCCGCGAGTCGTACCACACGGTGGTGAAGCGATTGGTTTTGGAATCGAAGCCGGAGATTCCGGTGCCGGTGCTCTTCGTTCCGTCAGGACTGAAGAAGGTGAAATCCGACTGCAGAAACTTGCCGTCCTGGATCATGTACTGCTTACACGTGCCTTTCGTCACGATCGGCTTTCCGTTCATGGGGAAGAAGGTCTTGACGAGATCCCAGTCGCCCGCAAATTGCGCGAGCAGCTTCTGGCCGGCACCCGGAGCGTTCGGCGGCTCGTATTGATTGTGGGTTTGCTGCGCTACCGCAGTGGCAATGAGCAAGGTCGCAATAATCCACTTCTTCATGGCTCGCGGATTATATGCAAAAATCGCGAGCATTGCACGACTTATGGGCGCTGCAGCGGCCGCATAACCCTGCATTCTCGTCCAGGCAGCCTGCTCTCGTTTCCAGCAGTTCGCGGATCGACCCCAACTGCGACGATAATAGCTAAGGACAGTCAAAATGGACGCATCCAAATAGAAGCATGTCCCGCACAGCCACAACTTCACCGAAGCCCCGTCGTGCCCTACTGTTTGCCGCTATTATCCTGGCCGTGTTCGGTCTCGGTCTCCACTCTTCCGCCCAGGAACTCGCTCGCCGCCTCATTCTCAAAGACGGCTCTTACCAGCTGGTCACCAAGTATGAGGTGAAAGGCGATCGCGTGTGCTACATGAGCGCGGAGCGCAACGAATGGGAAGAGCTTCCCTCGGCGCTGGTAGACTGGCCGGCCACCGAGAAATACGAAAAGGATCGAGCCGCGTCGGCCATTCCTGAAGCCTCCGCCATCGACAAAGAGACCGAGGCTGACCGCGAAGCCGAGTTATCCCATCTGCCGCAGGTCGCTCCCGGGCTGCGCCTCCCGGATGACTCCGGCGTTTTTCTGCTCGATAATTTTCATGGCCAGCCGGAACTGGTCGAGATGCAGCAAGCCGAGGGCGACGTCAACCCAAACACTAAAGCCAACATCCTGCGCGGAGCGCTCATTCCCATCGCTGGCGCCAGGCAGACGGTCGAACTCGAGGGCGAGCACGCCACCGTGCATGCTCACGTCGCCGTGCCTTCCATCTACATCAATGTCGAAGATCAGGACCAAAACCAAAATCCGCCGCCCGGTGAAACTACTTCTGCTCAGCCTTCCAAACCAAGCCTCGACGCGCCCCGCGCGCAGCCCCAAGGCCCTCAACAACCCGAACAGCCCGTACAAGCCGTCGTCCCATTTAACCGTTTCCGGTTAGTGCGCGTGAAGGTAAAGAGCGGCAAGCGCATCGTGGGCGACATGAAGCGTGCCGTCAATGGCAAGATCAGCCAGGATGAGAATTTCGTGAAGACTACGATTGCCCAGGTAAGCGGCGGATGGCTCAAGGTAACGCCGGTCGAGAATCTCGCGCCCGGAGAGTACGCCGTGGTTGAGATGAAAGGAAACGAGGGAATGAATCTTTATGTCTGGGACTTCGGAGTGAATGCCGACGCCCCTGAGAATGCGAAACCCTGGAAGCCAGAGGGGAAGCCGGTAGAGTCACAGAAGCCGCCGGGATAATGAATAATTGAGCAATCGCAAGACTTACTTCATCACGCCCCGCTGCGCAATTCCGATATTGTCGCGGCTTGTGTTCTTGACCAGATACATCATCTCATCGGCCTGGCGGATGATGTCGTGCGCATCGCGCGCATCGTGGGGATAGGTGGCCAGACCAATGGAAGCGCGCACATTCAGATTCAAACCTTCTTCATGGCAAAAGTTGCTGGCGCGCATGCCGTCGCGCAACCGTTTCGCGACGACCAGCGCCTGATCCTTTCCAGTCTGCGGCAATAACACGACGAATTCGTCGCCGCCGTAGCGGAAGGCAAAGTCAATCAAACGCAATTGGGCTTTTACCAGATACCCGATCTCCGCCAGCAGTTTGCTTCCCACCAGATGCCCGTGCGTGTCGTTGACCGACTTGAAATGGTCGAGGTCGATAAATAAGACGCTGAACTCGTAGCCGAAGCGGGCCGAGCGGTAGACTTCCGTCTCCAAAGTCTTGTACAGGTGCCGGGCATTGTAGAGACCGGTACAGTCATCGGTGATCGTCAACTCCTGGATCTTCTCCACCCAGCGCGCATTTTCGATCGCGATAGCGGCATAGTCGCAAAGCGCCTGCAGGAAAAAAAGTTCCGGCTGGTTGAATTGCGAAAGGTCCACATTCACCAGTTGGATCACGCCCAACACTCGCAGCCTCGAGCGTAGCGGCACGCAGACTACTGAGTGAGTCTCCCACTGGGTGCTATCATCCACTCGCTTGGCGAAGCGCGGATCGTGCTCCACGTCCGGCGTGATCACCTGTTCGCCGTGTTTCGCCACCCAGCCGGCAATGCCTTCGCCCACTTTCAGGCGAACATTCTTCAGGGCTTCGGCGGCCTCGCCTACGGCAATGGCGAAGTACAGTTCATCGTTCTGCTGATCCACCATCAGCAACGACCAAGTGTCAGGCCGGAAATATTCCGCCATTTTTTCCATGATCGTCTGCAGAATGGAGTCAAGGTCCAGCGACGATGTAAGCGCCTTGGCCACATCGTGGAAGATGGTCAGTTCGTGGCTCTGGCGGGTTAGTTGAGTGCCGGTGGCCTCGGACATGCCTGGTTCCTGATCTCAGTTCCTTTTATGATCTGTGCTGGCCGGAGTGACAGTTCAAAAAATTATATGGGTGCGCCGCCGCCGGAGCAATAAACGTTGGTAACTGGAACCCCTAAAGCCAATCCATCGTGGGACTTCCCGTCCTTTTAATCTACGGAATTCAGTCCATTCGCCCCAGGTGGTTGGGCCTTCGGAGTATTCTTGGTTGGGTATGCCTATTGTTACCGGCCCCGGAAGTGTTGCCGCTAGCGCGCTGGTGTTGGCACTGCTCGGATTGTCAGCCCTGCGCGCCCAGACGAACCCGCCGCCCGATGCCAAAGCCGTTCCGGTCATCGACGGTGACCTTGGACCGTGCTCCGCTGAATTCACGGTGACGGATAACGCAGGAGCGCCCATCTATGCCGCGACTATTCAGGTCCACATCGCCTACGGATTTCTGGGCGCCTACAAGTTGGACCTGGAAGTCGGAACCAATGCCAACGGCAAGGCTCGCTTTACAGGATTACCCGCGAAGAGCAAGCGCGGATTATTTTTCCGGGCTTCGAAAGGCACGCGCGAAGGCTCTGCATTCGACGACCCAGCCAAGACTTGCAAAGCAGAATTCACAATCTCACTCGAGGAGAAGAAGCCCGAGGCTCAACTCCGCGCGCGGGACAAAGCGTTGTTGCCTGATTCTGAGGTCGTTGACCCTCGGATTGCGATTCCCTTGAACCACTTCTGGCGTATGCGTCCGCCTTCGCCTATGATTATTTGCATCTCAACGCGGACGGAGGCCTGACCTCGTCTGCCGGAGTGGGCTGTGGGAGCATTTGGGGAAAAACTGCGTAAACAGCGTGAGCAGCGCGGTATCGAGCTCGATACGATCTCGAATACCACGAAGATCAGCACTCGCATGCTGCGCGCCCTCGAGGAAGAACACTTCGACCAGCTACCCGGCGGGGTCTTCAACAAAGGCTTTGTGCGCGCCTATGCCCGCCAGGTCGGACTGGACGAAGCGGAAGCGGTAAGCGACTATCTCGCTGCGCTACGTGAAAGTCAGGTTCAATCACAGAATATTCTCCCGGATTTCCGCAAACCCGTCGATGTCGCTGCGCCGGAACCAGCGCAGATGAATCA
>JBARKD010001042.1:0-2939 GCA_049800615.1 Acidobacteriaceae bacterium
GGGGTGATGCACAGGGCAATCGGGATTGGCGCACACCTTGCGGATTTCGCCTTTTTCGCTGCCGTCGGCAACAATCGCCTCGGCGGTGTACTTGCAGGTCTTGTACTCGGGTGCTTCCTGCTGGTACTTGTTCCTTGGCTTCTCCTGCCGGATTTCGACATACTGGTTGCGGGGGACAACCGGACTGCCTTCGGCTGGTTTGCCGTAGGCGGTGCTGATCTGTACCAGCTTCGGTTTCGCTGCGACGGTCTGCTTTACGTGCGCGTCCACCTTGGCCGAATAGCAGGCAGGATCGGTACATTATGTGGAATCTGGGCAAATTGCAAGTCTTTCCCTGCTGACTCCTCGCCGCCGCGCGAATCGCGTGAAACGTTGCGTCCCCTCATCGATGTCTTCGAACGGGCTTTTCTCTTCTAAGTGCCAAATTCCTGTTTGTTGGGCAATCTCGGGGCTAGCTTGTCTTCTCCCATGCGTGAAGGCTTATATGGAGGTACTGATGTCGGCCATCAACACCCCTTCCAATCCAGAACTGAGTTGGAGGGTCGTGGGGATTCATAAACAGGAACTGATGATCGCCCACTTTGATGATAGGAACGCCGTCGTCCGTCTCTAATTTCCCATTATGGACGACAATTTGGATCGTTGACTCGTGACCATATCTGTATTTGCCGACATAACTGAGCATCTCCGCCTGCGAAATGGCCATTGGTGTTTGCGTTGCTTCAACTGTGGGAGGGGTAAGCGGCATGAACATACTGAAAGCCTTCTCTTCGGTCTTCTTCAGTCTTCCACCTGCGGCATCCTGCCGATTGTAGAGCGCAATGAAGGCAAAGTGGTATTCCGGAACCATTTCAAATGTGCAACCAAAACCGGGCACCGAGCCATGATGTTCAACTACATGCAGACCTCGGTAATCGTGGAGCATTAGGCCATATCCATATTGTCCGTTCGTAAATCTGGTGAGAATCGTCGTATACCCAGTTGACATCTCCCGAATCACAGACGGATCGAGAACCTGCCTGCCGTCCAATTTGCCCCCGTTCATGAACGCAATTGCGAATTGCGCCAAGTCGTGCACGTTTGAATAGAGAAGACCGCCGCTTCCCCATTCGGCCGTTCTGTCTTCAATGGGTCGCCACACCTTGTTTGGAGCAACGTTACCAACTGCGAGCGGGAACGTTACGGCTGTTGTTAAGCGAAAGGTCGTTTTGCTCATGCCCAGCGGATCGAAGACTTCATCTTGCATGACATCGGCAAAAGGTTTTCCCGCGATCCGTTGCATCAAGAGACCAGCCACATCGTAGTCTAGGCTGGAATATGAAAACACTTGGCCGGGCTGTGTGAAGAAGGCACCGTCGGTGACGAAGGAACGGACTCCGGACGCCAGAGAAGATTCGTCTGGTGAACCAACGTCGTCGAGTTTGTCGATCAGCCCTGCGGTGTGTGTCAAGAGCTGATGCGCAGTTACCTGCGATAGTTGAGGGCCTAGATCTTTCAAGTAGGATCCAATAGGTGCGTCGAGCGTGAGCCTTCCATTTCGTGACAGGTTGAGGAGAGAGGCCGCAACGAACATTTTTGTGGTCGAACCTATTTGAAACAGCATATCGGGGGAAGTCGGTTCACCCGTCTCGATGTCAGCAATTCCATATGCCTTGGTAAAGATGACTTTGTCCCCGCTCACAATCGCGATGACCGCTCCCGGAGTTTGAGTTTCCTTTAGCTCCTGGATAGCGACTCGCGAAAGGTCTTGCATGTTAGGAATCTCTGTTTTTTGCGCTTTTTGCGCTGAGCAAACCGAAGAATTCCATAACGACGAGACCGCGACGATTAGGCACACTGCTCCTACTGTACTGACGCGACTCATACGAGTTCTCCTAGAACTTCAGAGGTTGCGCTCTTATTTCGGGTGAATGAGCGATACCATTTCTCCTGGGGAAAGACCTCGATAACCAGCGCGTTGCAGTTGGCTCACCTGAGCCACGCTGATTCCTTCTTGTTGCAGTTGGAGGATCTGTTCCGGCTTGCGAAAGCCCACCGCATACATTCCGGCAACGTATTCAGGAGAAACGCCATATTGATGAAAATGAATTACGTCTTCAAGAGTCAGGCCAACTAAACCTACCCTCTTAACGTCCTCAGCATATTGCGGATTAACGCCATATTGATTCAAACTGACAAGCTGTTCGATAGAAGCGGGCCCAAGACCTATCGCGTTAATGCTATTGGCAAAGGCGGCGGTGACTCCGTAGTGCTGGAGATCTGCAAGATCTCGTGCGGATAAGTTCGCATATCCTGTCATGTGCTGATTGGATTCGGTACTGCCAACCGCCCAGGAACCTTGAGGGGCAATGCAGGCAAGTACCGTGGCCAGTATGACAATGCTCAACGACGTCCCCGCAAACATTCTGGTGAATGGTGGTATATCGTTGCATCCGAGCAACCGCCTTACTCTCAGAACCAGCGATCCGCCGTCCGCACCAAGGGCCGCAATCGGCATCGAAGATCGCTGTTCCTCCAGTAACGAAAGCGTCTTTGCATAAGCCAGGGGATTCTCACTGACGGTGAGCGCCAGATCATCGCAGCAGTATTCGCGCTCCCGGCGTATTTGCTTCGACACCCACCAAACGAGTGGATGATAAAAAAACATGGTTTCCATCGCCATTTGCAGAACGTTCACGAGATAATCATGTCGCTTGATGTGGGCTAATTCGTGAGCAAGCAGGGCTTCAATCTGTGTTGTAGATAGTCCTGCAAGGCAACCAAAAGGCATGATGACTGCTGGACGAAGCCAACCGATGACAGTGGGCACCTCAACTAAGGCGGACGTGAGAAGTTGAACGGCGAAGTTCATCTCAAGCCGACGGCATACCTTATGGAATAATTCACTGACATCTTCCATGGGGAGGGGGCCGGCAAAAGACTTTATGCGGCGAACCGCG
>JBARKD010001043.1:0-4971 GCA_049800615.1 Acidobacteriaceae bacterium
GCCATGCCCCACACCATGCCAACGGGAAGCTTCTCGAGGCGGCCCAGCCAGGGTTCGAAGTCATCCCACCCGGTAATCCCGCGATAGACGGAATTCTGGGCAAAAACTCCCGCCAGGCCAGCATCGATGAATTTCCAATCCCCCGCGTGGAAGCAATATCCCTGATCGATAAACACGGCCTTGTAGCGGCGCTCCCGCCTGGCCTTCTGAAATACCGCCTGCCGGCCGTTGATGTTGCAGGTCCATTTGTCGAGAGCAAGGATGCCGGCGAATTCGCCCAGGTTGCGTACCTCCAGCAACTGCTCCTCGGGAAGGTAGTCGAGGGTGTGTCCAGGCATCAACCCGCCGACCCAGCGGGAGGCGAACTGTAGGCCTGCCTGGCATTTCTGCGCGCCACCCCGCAACTGGATGGTCAAATCGTCAGTGTTCTCGATCAGCCATTCGCTGACCTCGATCACCTCGCACGGGGGAACGGCCAGACCGATGGCCGCTGCCAGCCGGGTGGCCAGCAGTTCGTTGGCCAGCACGCGCACGTGTTGTGAGTTGTTGCGGAACTTGACGACGTAAATATGGCCGTCCGAAGCCAGCATGAGATGGCTCTGCGCACCTCCCCGCATACGTCGAATCTGCTGCACCGCAATGACCGCCACCGAAGGTATCCTCCGGAAGCAAAGTAGCAGCATACGCGACAGGCTGCCCGAAAATAGTTTCCCCAGTCCATTGCATGCGAGAGAGACAGCATCGCGAGTGGTTACGATCGCGGTATCCAGTGCCTCGCTGGCCGGCAACCGCGGTGTTATTCGGCAGCCTGTCGAACCCCACTCCGCTTCTGGTAGCATCGCCACGGAGGAAGTACATGGATCAGGCCGGTTTCGCCCCGAATGGTACCCGCCGCAATGAAGACATTGCCCTGGATTTGTTGAAGTTCGTCGCTGCCACGACGGGGATCGTCAAGGGGCCCTCGCCGTCTGCGGGATTTGTCCCCGGCTCCGGTTCCAAACCCGAAGACCAGGTAACTCAGTTGCTTGCTCTTTACACCCGGTGCCTCGTTGTGGTGCAGGGGAAGTGAATCACCGCGGCCGATGCGGGCTCGCGTAGGCTTGCTTTACCGTCAATAGCGCCGGCAAGCCCCGTTTTTTTTTGGACGAAGAGCCCTGATTGTGGCGGTCGCACGACTCACGCGTTTCGATGCAAGATAAAAACCGACTTAATGTAGCCGTCTTCGGCGCAGGGGCGTTCGGACGTAACCATCTCCGCATTTACCGCCAGCTTGAGCCGCGCGGGGTGCATCTGGCTGCCGCCGTGGATACCCATCCAGCCAGGGCGGAAGCGCTGCGCCAGGAGGGTTTGACGGTCTTTCCGTCGCCCGAAGAATGCTTCGCGGCCTGCCGGTCGGGCAGATTGCGTCTGGACGCGGTCTCGGTCTGCGTACCCACATCCGCCCATTATTCCGTCGCCTCCCAGGCGCTGGCCCAGGGATTGGATGTGCTGCTGGAAAAGCCGATTGCCGTCAATCTGACGGAGGCCGATGCCCTGGTGCAGCAATCGGCCGCCAGCGGGCGCATCCTCCAGGTCGGCCTGCTCGAACGCTTCAACCCCGCGGTCAGCGTTGCTGAATCGCTGCTCAATGGGCCCATGTTCTTCGAAGCCCATCGCCTCAGCATGTTCCATCGGCGCGCCCTGGACGTCGATGTAGTCCTGGACCTGATGATCCACGACCTGGACATCGTGCTGAGCATGGTTGGTTCTCCCGTCCGCCAGTTGCAGGCCGCCGGCCTGAGAATCCTGTCTTCCCAGGTGGATATCGCCAACGTGCGCGTGGAATTCGCCTCCGGGTGCGTGGCCAACTTTACGGCCAGCCGGGTGAGCACGGAAACCGTCCGTAAACTGCGTTTCTTCCAGCCACACCAGTACCTTTCCATCGACTACGCCCGGCAGGATCTTCTGGTCATCAACGTGGCCGCGGGCGAGAACGGGCCGGCTCTGGCGGCGGCCAAGCCGCCGGTCGAGGGCGGCGAACCTCTGTTGCTGGAGATGCAGGCGTTTCTCGAGTCGGTACGGACGCGCAAGCCGCCCCGGGTGACGGCGCAACAGGCGAGGGATGCGCTGGCCCTGGCCCTGGATATCAACCGCGAGATCGAAGCCCACGCGAGGCGCGCCGGTCTGGTCTAATCATTTCGCGCCAAGGGAAGAATCTACGGCAGTCGCTGCACCTTATAGCCTGAAGGCACTTTTTGATCGAACTGGCCGCCGGGCAACGATAGATTGAATTTCACCTCGTGGACGGAAACGGCGATGCGATACTCCTCAAGCGGGCGGGAGATGGTAATGGTGGTCGGAAAGGGCGTCCCGTTGAAGTTTTGGTAGGGCCCATACGAAATCTGGGTCTGCATATCCCCATCCTTGTTGTAGATATCCTGTTCTGTCGGCATCAGGTCGACGCGGCTGAATTTGATGACGCGCTGTGCGTGAAAAACCCGGACCTGCGCTTTGCTTTGCGACTCAGGGTGTAAAACGGTCAGATCGTATTGTGGCGTCTCGATCAGCTGCTTGTTTTTGGTATCGACGGTGTTCACGCTGGAGTTGGTCAGGGAAACGATTCCGTCGGCGGCAATGCTGTGGATCAGGATGGCATCGAGAAAAAGCTCCGGGCGCATTCCGCTGAAGGTTCGCTCGATGGTGGCACTGTTCTCGAGCGAGGCGGCGGGCTGGGTAGCGGCGGCGCTTCCCACGATGGCCCGGCTCTTCGGCGGGATCAGCAGAGTGAAGGTTTGCCCGTCACTGGCCAGGTCAAACGCGTGGGTGCGCAACACGGGCACCAGCCCCAACACCCGCAGCATCTGTGGCTTGCCGAAAATGATGTAGCCGGGCACGGAGGTGTAATCCGTCTCCTGTCCCTTGTGCGCGCCTCCCACCGAGGCGGCAAAGTCGACGTAGGCGGTCAGCGATTGCACCTGGTCGTAGCGGTGATTCACGGCCTCGACCAGTTGGACCGCATCCGCGTTGAGTGCGGTTCCGGCTAGCTTGGGCTGCTGCAGCCGGCGGGTGTGGCTCAGGCATCCGGTTATCACCGGTAGTAGCAGCGCCAAAAACTTCACCCAATTTCTCTGCATCCATCCAACTCAGGAATTGCGAGTATATTGCAATTGCCTATCCGGGCTCTCAATGAGCCCCTGGTGTTTCCTTCAGCCCCTGGCGGTACGCAGCCACGTTTCGTTGGTGCTCTTCGAGCGTGGCGGCAAACCGGGAGTGCCCGGCGGCCGCAGGATCGGCAACGAAATAGAGAAAATGGCTATCCGCCGGGTGCATGGCCGCCTGCAAAGAGGCAGTGCCCGGGCTACAGATTGGGCCCGGCGGCAGGCCGGCATGAAGATAGGTGTTGTAGGCCGAGTCTCGCTTCAGGTCCGATTGATAAATTGTCCCACGATATTGATTTTCCAGCATCGCCGCGTAGATTACCGTGGGGTCCGTCATCAGGGGCATGTTTTTGCTCAGCCGGTTTTCGAGCACGCTGGCCACCAGCGGCCGGTCTGCCGCTACCGGGGTTTCTTTCTCCACCAGCGAGGCCAGGGTCACGATGCGGTGATAGCCGCTCTCCAGGCCGAGCGTTGCGCTGTTTTGCCGGAAGCGCTTCACCATGGCCGCCAGGATCTGCACCGGGCTGAGATGCCTGGGAAAGCGGTAAGTATCGGGAAACAGGTAGCCTTCGAGGCTTTTCGCGGCCGGATCGAGATCCCCAACCAGAGCCACGTTCTCCCGGGCAGAGACGAGAAATTTCTCTTTCGATCCCAGTTGCGCATCCTCGATTGCCTGGGCAACGTCGAAGAGATTGAAGCCCTCCGGAATGGTCACGGTCCGGGTATAAACATCGCCCCGCACCATGCGGTTGTAGACCGCCGGCAGCGTTGCCGCCTGGGCAAATTGATATTCCCCGGCCTTGAGCGTGCCGCCCCGCACCATATGCCAGACATCGAAGGCGTAGCTGTTGCGGATGATCTTCTGCTGCGCCAGCATCGTGGCGATGGCCCGGGTGCCCATGCCCGGAGCCACCTCGACAATCGTCTCAGCGGGTGGAGAAACCGGTTGAAGGAACTCCAGGCCGGCCAACGAAACCAGCAGCAGACCCAGAAACAGCAGGACCAGAAAACGTCGCACGAGCGGGACCTTGTCGGATTGGATTCTTCTCCTGGATTTTATGATGCGAACTCTCTTACTTGGCTGGGAACGAACCCAAATCAGGGCAATCAGCCGAAAACAGGTGACAAAATGGTTGGGTTTCCGCTTTCGCGCCTATGGAGCCAGAGACCCAACCCGAAACCAGGCTGCATGGCCGCATTCTGGGCCTGGATGTTGGGGACCGCCGTATCGGCCTGGCTATCTCCGACGAACTCGGCCTGACCGCGCAGCCCGTGCTTACGCTGGAGCGCAAGAACCGGCGCCATGATTTCAGGTTTCTGGTTCGGATGATTCGCAAATATGGGTGCACGCAGGTGGTGGTTGGCAACCCGCTCTACATGTCCGGGGATGTTAGCCCGCAGGCGCTCAAGGCTCAGGCATTTGCCCAGGCGCTCGAAAGCGAAGCCGGGGTGGGGGTGACTCTGTGGGACGAACGGCTCTCGACGACCGAAGCTCACCGGCATCTGGATGCCGCCGGCCACCTGCCGGGAAAACGGAGGGCGGTCATCGATCAGGTAGCCGCGGTGCTTATCCTGCAGAGTTTCCTCGATGCTCATCGCGGACAATGGCTGGCCGGGGAGTAGGTCCGTCGTATAATTTCTTTTTACTGGTGGCAGAACCGCCCAGCAGCGAAGCTGCTGGGGACCCTGGCGATTCCGCCACGCTCCCCCGGGAAACATTACGGAATGCCTGAACACATTAAGAAAAAGCTCCAGGAAGAAATTCGTAAGCTTGAGCATGAACTCGCGCACGAACTGCCCGCCGAAATCAAGAAGGCGGCCTCGCTCGGTGACC
>JBARKD010001044.1:0-3357 GCA_049800615.1 Acidobacteriaceae bacterium
GTCCTACCCTCTGAACATTGGCGCCGGCGACTCGTTGCCCGTCCCCATCCGTTTTACTCCGACCAGTTTTGGAGCCAAGTCCGCGGTAATCACGGTGACAAGCAACGATCCGGCCGGGACCCATTCGATCGACGTAAGCGGCGACACACCCTCCGGCAAACTCGCCGTCAGCGGCTCGCTTTGTTTCGGTGGTGTTAAGGCCTGCTGCCGTGCGGAGCGCACCCTCTCAATCTGCAACGTCGGCGATTGCAGCCTTCATGTGACCGGCGTCACATTCAAGCGAAAGAGCCGTCATTGGAAGCTGATCAACAATCCTTTCCCGGCAACTCTGCATCCGGGTTCGTGCCTGGGGGTTGTCATTCGCTATAAAGCCACCGAGAAGTGCCCGGTCTGTTGCGAGCTAGTCATTACAAGCGACGATCCGATTACTCCGATCAAGACGCTGGATGTAATGGCCTATACAATTTGGAACCAGTGCGGGTGTAAGCAGTGCTGTGACGATTGCCGGAAGGGTTGCTGCGACAAATGCCATTCCGAACCCTGTTGTCAGGGAGACGCCGACGATTGTTGTCAGGACGAGGAGGATCAAGACTAGAGCAGTGTCACCTCGCCACCAAGAGCTAGGAATTGAATGGTTGAGTTGGTTACAGGAAGCCCACGGATCAAGCGGGCGAACGATAAGAAGCGGGCCGCGAAAAAGGCGCACTGAATAGGCTAGCTAATTGGAAATTCCCAGTAGCAATGACCTTGGCGACAAGTTTAGCGGCAACGTCGCGTAGCGCTTCAGATGTCCGAGGAACCTCTGCGCTAGCCAAGAAGCGGTACTTGCAGTGCTCTGGTATCTTTTCGTATGTGTCGATGATGCCGCCAATTATCTGCAAGGAAACAGTCAACTCCTCAATTCCCGATTCGTTGAGCGGCATGGGCGGATTGTAGCATGGTGTGAGTTGCCAGCTATATTGTGGCCGCTACTTGAAGCCGAGGTTCTTGAGCATCGCGCCGCTAAGCGCATTGCCGTCGAGGGGCGTGGCAGGGGCATTGCGGTCTTCGATTTTTTTCAGTTCGGCTTCTTTTTGCTGCTTTATCTTTTCCTCGAAGGCGGCGAGCTGTCCGAAGACCGAGGCACGACGTGCAAGGTCCTCAGCGTGCGCCACTTTGATTTGTTCCTTAGTCGCCTCTACAAATTCAAGTTTTTGCCTGACGTTGGGATCATTCGCTGCCGCCGGTATGCTAAGAACGTGGCTGGTAAACTTGTCCAGCTCGGCAAACAGCTTGGCGAGATCGACCGCGTACACGGCGACAGCGGTCCCGGCGGCGGGTGGTTGAGCCTCTGCAGGGGCCCCGGCGGCGGCCCCAGCCTTAAGCGTAAACACGTAATCGCACGTAGGGCAGCAGATCCAGTTCCACATGCGGGCGATGCAGCCGTCGTTGATGCAGCCCAGCACCGCGCCCGGCTGAAGCCCGACAGGCTTGCTGCAACGCGGGCAGTCGACGGTCGATAGCATAGGCGTGCGGCAAAACTCGCAGTCCGGCTGAGCAGGTAGTTCAGCGGCGTCGATGGCGATCAGTACGCCTCCGGCAATTTCCGAGTTGGGAACCTGCGGCAACCACAGCTCTATCAGTTCGGCATGAGACAACCGGCGCGCGGCTCCAAAAACAGGGTCATGAACAACCACCTCCTTTGCGTCAATATCGACCAGAATAGAGTAATGACCGGCGGCCGAATCGCGTTGCACACGATGATTCAGAATGGCGCGAATCCCGGCTGCTTTTGAAAGCCGCAGAGCCTGCAAAGGATGTCGCGCCTGGAAGGCGACGGCGCTGAAACCCCGCTTCAGCGCGTCCTGGGTCATCAGATAGGTGGTCGACGAGATCTGGCCGAAGCGGTTTGCCTTGGCGATCACGGGCCAGATCTCGGTTTGCGGGACTTGCTTGGCAAAAGAGCGATAGGACATACTCAGGCACGCGGCGCCGCATGCCCGGCCCGTCAGTTCGTCGGATTGCTTCTCGTAGGGGATCACTGTTGCGGCGGAACTCATAGAAGAATCTCCATCTTATCTTTTAAGGGCCAATTAAGACTGTCGGCCAGCCCATGAGAATCACGCCGCCGTGAGCCGTAGGATCCAGCAGCCGTGCCGCCATCTGGCTGCCGATATAGACCGTCGGAGATCCCACAAGGATCATGTCGGGTGGTCCGAGGATGCAGGTTAGCATGTCGTTCGCCCGCGCGGCGGGCAGATCTCCGATCAGCACCGTCGGCCAACAGGGCGGAAGAATCGGTCCGCCGATGTGCGGCAGCAGGCCGGAAAACATCGGACAAAGGTGCAGGTCCGTCATTCGAGCGGCGGGCATTGTCATGTTAGTTAAAACCCTTCGGGGCGAAACGGCCCTCGGCGACTGCCATTCCCAAATCAATCAACGAGCGTTGCGTGGACTGGATTTCGGGCGGATCGACTTTGGTGGACGCCACCTTAATGGCAATCGCGACGGCCCTGGCCGGGGCAAAAGGGCTGGGCGGTACGGGCGGCCCTTGCGGTGGACCGACGCTTCCCCCCGTCTGGTTCGCAGCAGCCGCCAAGAGGCCGGCCGGCGACGCGGGCCCCAGCACATCGGCAGGCTGTTTGGCGGCGGCGCGATTCACTTCGTCAGGCTGGAGCACCCATTGAACCGTGATTCTGAACGCTCTTCTTTCCCAGGGCTCCAGCTTGTCTCCACAGGTGCGCTGCACACAGAGGCAGCCCCACCAGATGGCTTCGCGCGCGGGAAGCGCATGGGCGATGAAATCCATCGCGGCCAGATACTGCTGTGCCTCCACCAGCGCGTTCACGAATTCGCGCGGGCCCATGGCGGGCCGAAGCAAGCCGAGCACAGCCTTGTCTAAATACAACCGCGCACAAATCTCGGATGCGGTTGCCGCCGTAACGTTGATGAGCGGCGCGTTGTTCACTTCTTGAGCGGGGGTACTCATGGTTCTGTATCGTCAGCGGAGGGCGGATCAGGTTCGTCCTCAGGTAGCGGAGGGGGCGGCGGCGCCGGCGGGCCGGGATTTATCGTCACCGTTGGTATACCAATGATGGTGATCCCACTCGGACCGATCGTGATCTGGCTCAGCCCGGCGGAGAGCGTCAACGTGCCCAGAAGACCGGCGTCTATAGTGATGCCACTCGAGGTCATCGAAATGGACTGACTGATGAGCGGTAGCGTTCCGCGCTTGATGGTGATGGGCTGCGATACACCGGTCTCGATCTCGATCCCATCGGTCGATTTCGCTGACATAATCGGGTTCAGGACAGGAAAGAGCGATCCGGAGGTAATGCGCACTCCTTTGCATCCGCGGACGTCGACTGTCCCATCATC
>JBARKD010001045.1:0-9995 GCA_049800615.1 Acidobacteriaceae bacterium
GGAGAGATTGCACCAGACGGGAACCAGCAGGCTGGTCTTGTCGAGTGGACCCCGGAAAAACCCGGAGTTTATGTTCTGCAGGCAAACCTGTCGGAGACCGGCGGCCCGCTTCGCTTCACCGACAAGACCTTCATTAAGGTCACACCTGGGTTGTCTTCCCATCGCATCCGCGCATTGCTCATCGGCCAAAAGAAATATAGCTTGCCCATCGCTCATATGCTCGAAGCAATGGGCATCGATCTCGAGGTCATTGACGAGTCATCGATCCATCAACTTGCAATGCTTCGGGATCCTGGTGCAATCCACGAAAAGTACGATGTTGTGTGGCTTGCGTCGTTCGATTCCCTATGGAAGCTTCTCGATCCTGGCGATGCGGACGGGCTGAAGCAGGCCATCAAACGGGGCGTGGGGTTCATTCATTCGGGTGGCCCCGGGAGCTTCCACGGCGGTTCCATTCAGGCCGCACTTCTCAGTTTCACCTCTCTGGACGAGGCGCTGCCCGTCGCAACACAGAACCGGGACGATCTGTTTTTGAGTCAGTCGATTTTGGGGGCGGGCGGCGTGACACCAAATCATGCTCATGTTCAGGAGATTCGGCTTGCACCAGGCGGCGATTCGATGTGGGATGCAGCTGCCTGGAGCGGTTACGAGCTGGACGGCTTCAATCGCGTTCGCGTGAAACCTGAGAGCAAGCAGGTCCTCGCCATTATGAGCAGTCCACTCCTTGTCACGGGCCATTACGGCCAGGGGCGCACAGTCGCGTTCATGGGCTTCACCCCAGAATATGTAGAGACCGTGGCCAGTTGGAACAGCGACCTGGTGTTTCCCTATATGCTCGACCAGGAGTTCGCTGCGAATCCCAGGACGTGTTTGTACTTCACCCTCTTCATGAAGATGATCGTCGCAGCTACTGGAAAAGAGCCCTCGGTACCGTATGCCGAGATTCTTTCGGCACGCGTAAAACCTCTTTTTGAGACTTTGAAGAACCAGCTGCCGGCTGCGCTTCAGTTGCCCAAAACCATCGAAGCGCGCGCCGCGGAAGGAAAGGCGGTAGCTTCCTTCAGCATTTCCAACAAGTCCAATTCATACGCTCGGCTCGTGCGCGCAAGGGCTAAGTGGAGTTCAGCGGAAAAGCAGTCGCCCTTTCTTGTCATGTATAGCGACAACTACTTTGACCTCATGCCAGGGGAAACCAGGGAACTCTCTCTGGAGTTCCGGCTATCCGAGGGAGCGAATCAGCCGGCGCATGGGTATCTTATCGTTGAGGGAAGTAATGTCGCCGATGCGCAAGTACCGATCGTTTTGACGTAGGCGGATGGCACAGAAGAACTCCCGCTCCCATTTGAGCGATCATGCTCATTGCCCGCGATTTTCCAGCTGCGCGTTCATTTCGCTGTACTCAAGCGTCGGTCGCAAACCTACTGAACTCCACTCACCTGGTCCTGTGTGGCCTGCCGGTGCTTTTCCTCCAGTTCCTTTGCCGTATCCAGGTAGGTCCCCGCCTTGACCTTGTCACCCATTCCCAGGTATAGCCGGCCAAGCTGGTAGTAAGCCTGCTCGTACTTCGGCTCCAGTGCGATGGCCGCCTCCAGTTCATGGGCGGCGTCAGGATTCTGATGATGTACTGCGAATAGCTTGCCCAGCTGGTAATGGGCAGACGCATCCGATGGATTGATGCGGACGACTTTCTTCAGCAGCCCCTCGGCTTCAGGTTCTCCATTGCTATCGAGTAG
This sequence comes from Acidobacteriaceae bacterium, assembly GCA_049800615.1. Taxonomy (GTDB): domain Bacteria; phylum Acidobacteriota; class Terriglobia; order Terriglobales; family Acidobacteriaceae; genus PALSA-350. Next base: position 1,734 of record JBARKD010001045.1, read on the forward strand.
AACCAGTGCCAGTTGAAGGTTGCACTGCTCGCATGCCGGGTCTAGCGCCACTGAGGTCCGTAAGGCAGCGATGGCCTCCTTGCTCTTGGAGAGGCGTGCGTAAGATCGTCCCATCAGGAGATAGGCTTGGCCAAAATCCTTCGTGGTCGCAATCGCCTCACGGCAGGTCCTGATGGCTTCGTCATAAGTCCCCAGGTTGAAGAAGCTTAGCGCAAGTGCAAATCGTGTTTCGGGCGACGTGCTGCCTGCAGCAATGGCACGCTCAAACATCTTGATAGCGGTCGGATTATCGCCTGCACGCTGGTAAACACTGCCGATGTGAAAGAGGATGTCACCGCGATCCGGGGAAAGAGCATTCGCTTGTTTAAGAGCGGTCATGGCATCAGGAAAGCGGCGGACGCCGGCCAATGCCAGGCCGAGGAGGTCGAAGTAGTCGGCGCCTCGTGCGGCCTCAGGAATGGTCGCCAATGTGTCCGCAGCTTGTTGATAGTCCCGGTGCACAAAGAGAAATTCTGCCAGCGCGAATTTCGCCCGGTCGGGCGCAGGGCTGGAATTGACGATATGCGTGAGGCGTTCGGTTGCCTCGGACGTAATCTCATCTTCTTCTGCTTTGGGAACTGTATTCTCACGCATGATATCGAGAACAGACTCGAAGGAGGACAACGCATCGGGAATGGAACCCGCCTGCATCTGCAACTCGGCCAACCGCAATACAATCATCGGTTGCCCAGGCTGCAGGCGGTGTGCCGCATTGAGGCTATCCCGAGACCCGGCCAGGTCGCCGCTTTTTGCCTGCACGCCCGCCAGCTGATAGAGAACGTCAGCGTCTTTGGGAGCATATTGGTGAGCAGTCTTGAACGCCTCAGTGGAAGCCGGCAACAATCCCTGCTGCGCATAAATTAGCCCCAGGTTGTAACTAGCGGTTACATCTTCCGGATTACCCTTCAAGGTCTGTTGGAATTGCGCCAAAGCCAGGTCTAACTTCCCCTGCCGCAGGTAAAGCGCGCCCAGGTTATTCCTGGCCGGGTTGTACCCCGGCGCCAGCCGCAAAGCCGTTTGGTATTGCGACATTGCTTCGTCTGGCCGGCCGGTTTGGTCGCAGATAAAACCCAAAAGATTGTAGGCAAGCGGATTTTTCGTGCCCAGCTTGATGGCTTGGCGCAATAGTGTTTCGGCTGAGGGTGCGTCGCCGTTGCGCAGATTTTCTAAAGCAGATCGAATGAGCGTCGCAGGCGCCGCAATCACCTTGTCCGATAAAGGCTTGTTCTGCCCCACGGCGAAGGAGACGGCCGTCATCAGCAGCGCCAAATGAATTATGTTCGATCGCATCATGATACAGTCGAACGTTTACCATGTGGTTATGCTTCTGTCAATCCTGCAATCCAAGGCGTTTGAGGAGCGATGTGATGGGTAAAAAGAATATAGTTGGGTAGATATTTCGATGCCATTCACCCGTCGTTCGTTTCTCACCATGCTGTCGGCTAGCGCCCTGACCGGCAGATCTTTGGGTCAGGCAGTGGCATCGCGAGCGGTAAAACCTCAAACACGCGGTCCGGCATCCGGTCGCGCCTTTGACGCCAGGTTTGTCGATGTGGCGCATGAAGCGGGACTAAGGTCACCGGTGATCTACGGCCATCCGGACCATGCAGACTACATCGTTGAAACGGTAGGGAGTGGCTGTGCCTTTATCGACTACGACAACGACGGGTGGATGGATATTTTTGTCCTGACCGGAATAACGATCGCCGGCATTCCACCGGGCACGTCGAATCGCTTATACAAAAACAACTGTGATGGAACCTTTACCGATGTCACCGACCAGGCAGGCTTAAGCAAGGCGGGGTGGGCCTCCTCCGTGTGTGTCGGCGACTACAACAACGATGGCTTCGAAGATCTGTTTTGTACCTACTACGGTCAAAATGTTCTCTACCGTAATAATGGTGACGGTACCTTCACCGATGTGACCCGGCAGGCCGGCCTGTTGAATGAAACTGCGCGCTGGGGAGCTGGGGCTAGTTTTCTTGATTACAATCGCGACGGCTTTCTGGATCTCTTCGTTTCCAACTACGTTCAATTCGATTTCAATCGTGTGCCGAAGCCGGGGCAGAATCCCAACTGCTTTTGGAGAGGCGCCCCGGTGGTATGTGGGCCGCGAGGGCTCCCACCCGGTGTCCACTCACTCTACTGCAACAAAAGAGACGGAACATTCGTCGACGTCAGTACTGAAGCCGGCATTTCGCGCGCCCGCGGGAGCTATGGGATGACGGTGGTTGCCGCCGACTTTGACGAGGACGGCTGGCCCGATATCTATGTCGCCTGCGATTCCACCCCGAGCCTCCTGTTTATGAACAACCACGACGGAACCTTTCGTGAAGAGGCCATGCTGCGCGGCGTCGCCGTCAATGAAGACGGTCTGGAACAAGCGGGGATGGGAATCGGGCTTGGAGATTACGATCTGGATGGACACCTCGATCTCTACAAAACCCATTTCGCCGATGACACCAATGTGCTGTATCGCAATGATGGTCACGGGAACTTCGAGGATGTCACCAAGCCAGCTCGCCTTGCCGTGGAGACTCGCTACACGTGTTGGGGAGCAGGTATCGTCGATCTTGATAATGATGGCTTTCCTGACATCTTCGCGACCGCGGGTAGCGTGTACCCCGACATTGAAGAGAAACTTCCACGCTACAAGAAAAGATCACCGCGCGTCCTCTTCCGCAACCTGGGAAATGGCACATTTGAAGAGCTGGGGGCGGAAGCGGGCCCTGGCATTACGGCACGTTACTCCAGTCGTGGCTGCGCCTTCGGAGACTTCGACAACGACGGTGATGTCGATATATTGATTGTGAACCTGAATGATCCGCCCTCCCTGCTTCGCAATGACCTGCGGAAGACCCATCATTGGCTCAAGGTACGGCTCATCGGCACAAAATCGAATCGCAGTGCGATCGGCGCTCGGGTGAAGGTACACTACGGCCACAAAGTGCAGACGCAGGCGGTTGTGAGCCAGTCCAGCTTTTACTCGGCCAACGATCCCCGCCTGCATTTCGGGTTGGGACCCGAGACCAGCGCCAGCATTGAGATCATTTGGCCCAACGGCGTGCAGGAGGGAGTGACACACGTTCCCGCCGACCAACTAGTGACTATTCAGGAAGGGAAGGGAATTGTTCCCACGAAAGGTTGGGCAAAGCGCGGGTGAGTTCTACAGGCGAGCTCGCCCGTGGTATGCATTCATCGCGACATAAAACCAATTGGAAGTCCGCCGGCTGAGCGGTTAGTTCACTCCAGCCGCAAGACCGAAACTCCTTCGTACGGCACAACGATCCGCAGGTTACTATCCTGGACGGTGTGGGCCTCATTCGAGTAAAGGTCAGTTGCTTTCCGGTAACGAGACGGAACGCGAATGTCTGCCGATTCGTCTTCCGAGCCCGTATTGCAAACCATCAACAGGCTGCGGGTGGGGCCTTCAATCAACCTCGGGCGTACCTTTTCCGCGGTGACCGGCGGCTGCACAATTCCTTTCAGGATGCTGCGCAATAAAGCAAGACCGGCATCATCTCCCGATTCGATGCTGGCACCCAAATTTGTTCCGAAATAGTAGACTTCGCCCTTGCCAACCTTCTTCATGGCTGCAACCGGAGTTTCGCCGTACTTTGCGATCACGGTCGCCGAGGTGATTGTAAGGGGAGTGAGAAACGTGTTCGCTTGTACCTTAGCCGCGACCGGCTCGGTGAACGTTAGGCTGCCATCGATGTACACCCTCTCTGAGGCCGGAATGCTTTTCATCTTCGCGGTCTTAGTTCCTAGAATCGCATCCGGATTCGCAGACTCCCCACCTCCCTGGATATAAAAGCTTTCGCCCTCGACATAACCGAAGGCTTCAGCAAGACCATACGGTGGAATGACCGGGTTGAAGATCATGCGCTCGTCGTACATGCCAAACCCTGTCTCCAGTAGTAGTGTCCCCCCTGCCTCGACGAACTGTCGCAGCTGCGCGCACGTCTCCTTCTTCCCGATCAGATGCCAGGGTGCGATGATTACTTTGTATTGGTTGCCGGGCAAGTTCTGCGGTTCGATGAAGTCGGTCAGAAAATCACATTCCCAAAGAGCCTTATAGTAACCGCGGAAGGAATCAGTAGAAGGGTCTTCATTTCCGGTCATTGCGAAAGTGAGCAGGGCATTATCCTGGTCAAACAGGATCGCGACCTCTGGTTTGGGCATGTAGTTCTCGATCACGTCCCAATGAGCCTGGATGATCCGGTTATCGTCGGCAGCTTCCAGCACTCGCTCGGTTGCCGAGCCGTCGCGCGCGACTAGTCCGAAACCACTGGACTCCGTCCCCGTGGCCTCGGTGTGGTAGGCCCAATAGATAACACCTTTGGCGCCCGTGGCGACCGAGACCCAATTCCACAGCCGAATGTCCCTAGGGCGCATGTATCGGCTACGCGCCAGGCCACTATTCCCGTGGCCTCCCTGCAATTCTGTCATCCAGAATGGCTTTCCGGCGGCATTGCACCTCGTAAGCTCTAACCTGGCGGCTCCAAGATAGGTGGACATCATCTCCCAGCGAGGAAAGTTCGAGAGTCCCCACGTCTCCACCACCTCCGCCAGCCGCCATGGATTATTGCCCAGGATGGCGATAGGACCTACCGCTACTTGTAGGCCGGCGTGGCACTCCAGCAGGCTCTTTGTATCGACCGCTCGGATATTCTGGACGCGGAAACGTAATTCCTCGGTGCTCCGCTCGATCATGTAGCGGCGCCAATCCACCCAGTCCAGATAGGTTCCCTGGTCTCGCGGCGGATCGATCGTCGTCCAGTTTGGATAAGTCCGAACCCATGCCTCATTCAATTTGTCGATCGTGCCGTAGCGCTTCTGCAGCCATTTCTGAAATTCAGCAATTGTCCTGGGACAGTAGCAATAGATTCGTCCCTCGATGTTGACGGCCGAGTCCGGGAAGCGGTGACCCCAGGCCGGCTCAATGTGTGGCTCATTCCAGCAATCGTAGGCGTACATCGAAGAATGCGCGGAGACGACTTTCCCCAGCTCGCGAATGAACTTCGCTGCTGCGTCACGAACGGGCTGCCAATCCAGACAAAGTCCCGGCCAGCCACCGCTGACGTTGTTTCCACTGCCTTCGAGCCGGTGCGCATGGTCGTTCGCATCGACGTAACGGGTTTCTGGATGCGCGGCTTCCAGCCACCAGGGGGCATCCTCGAGAATTACACCCATCAAAACCTTGATGCCGAATTCATCGCAATAGCGCAGCACCTCCTGAAGCTCATCGAACACGAAGCGATCTTGTTCAGGATTGTGATAGACCCACGAGCTATAAATACGGATCGTGTTGAACTTGTATTCCTGCGCGATCGTTTTCAACATCGCGCGGCGCTCGGAGGCCGGTGGATTCGGCGGCCGATAAAAGGCGGACCCGTAGACAAAGAACTTCTGGTGAATCTTGGCCTGGTCCGCGTCGGCTACTTCGGCGAATCCTTCGGGCCCCGCGAAAATTCGCAGCCCACCCCATGATGCGGCGATGCCCCCGGCTGCCGTAAGCATGAACTCTCGCCGTGAAGTCTTCTCAAACATGCAATCCCCCAACCAACGTGGTGTATCCAACTCTCATGCCCGCCCAGCAGCGTGCCTTTCCTTGCCGATTGCCGGGGGGCCTCATGAACTTGGTTCTGTAGTTGATATGTGCGATGAATACGGTTCAATATTGTTCCGAAGGCAGGATTGGAATCCATTGGATGGTGGGTTGTCAAGCGATTTGTGCGGCGGAGACCTGCCGCCTGCGCACTCTATCGAGGCGTCATTTGTGCTTTCATTCCGAGCAAACAACCGCAGCGGGATAGACGGGTATCAAGGAACACATAATGCGTGCAAGTTGGCTGGCCCAGGTTCTACCCTACGCCTGTTCCGCTTGTTACCTTGACACGCCTCGCAGCGCGTGATAAACGGTCGATACGAATCGCAATGTACTGAATAAAGTTCACCTAGTCATTTTCGGTGACGGATAGTGGTTGAATGCGGCGGCGAACCCAGCGAAAAACGGCCGGGCGATGACATTCCGGGGATCAAGTGAAAAACAATCGAATATTGGGGTCGCGTCGCAGTTTCCTGCAAAAGTCCGGCCTCACCCCGATGCTCAGGATGAGCAAAGTTTTTGCGGGAGCAAGCGCCACGCGATCCGACTCCCGTCGCCTTGGGCGTCCATGGCTGGATAAGGGCGACGCGTGCACCGGGGCTGAAAGTATTGCGAGTCTGCCGCCGTTGCGGATTCAGCCGGCATGACGGCTCATCTGAGAATTCCCGTTTTAGATGTCTGTATGATCGTTCTGTATATCCTGGCCATTCTGTTCATTGGAATCTATTCCACCAGGAAAACGAAGGTGACAGGCCAGGTTTTTTTCCTCGCCGGCAGGTCGCTGCCCTGGGGCGTGGTCGGCGCGGCGCTGTTTGCCTCGAATATCTCCACCATTCATTTGATTGGCCTGACGGCGTCGGGCTACAACGAAGGGCTGGTCTGGGGAAACTTCGAATGGATGGCCGTTTTCACCCTGATTTTGCTGTCACTCGTATTTGCTCCGTTCTATTTCCGCAGCAGAATCTCAACGCTGCCCGAGTTCCTGGAACGCCGCTATAACTCAGCCTCGCGCTCGTTGCTGGCCTTCATGGCGATCCTGGCAGCACTTTTTATCCATATCGGGATGAGCTTGTATGCCGGCGCAATCGTCTTTCATCAGTTCCTCGGCCTGAGCGTATTTGCCTCGATTCTCATTGTTGCCGCGGCCGTTTCCATCTATACCGTGTTCGGCGGACTCAAGGCAGTTGTGATGACCGAAGCCGTCAATACCGTAGTGCTTCTGATCGGAGCCTCCCTCATTACCGTGTTTGCCATGCGCGCCCTTGCTGCCCATGGCATTCACACCATGGTCCAGTTTCGTGCGGCTGTGAAACCACGCCAGCTGGACATGTTGCAGACAGACAATCCGGCGGGTCTGAATTGGTATGCCATCTTCCTGGGCTTTCCCATTATTGGTATCTGGTACTGGTGTACAGATCAAACGATCGTTCAGCGAGTTCTGGGTTCCCGGAGCGAGCGGGATGCGCAACTCGGGCCCATCATGGCGGGATTCCTCAAGATTCTGCCGGTGTTTTTGTTGGTCTTCCCCGGTATCATCGCTTACGTACTCTTTCGCGATCAGATCGGGACTGACGGAAACCAAACATTGCCTGTGCTGATCAGCCAACTGATACCGACAGGGCTCAAGGGACTCATTTCCGCGGCGATTCTTGCCGCTCTCATGAGCGCAGTTTCAGCGGCGCTCAACAGTTCGGGCACGCTGGTTGCGGTAGATATTGTAAAACGCCTTCGACCCCAGATATCCGACGCAACACTCGTCGCTGTCGGGAGAATCAGCTCCGTTGTGATCATGATCCTTGCCATCCTATGGTCGACGCAAGGTGGGCGTTTCTCCAGCATCTTTGCCGCCGTGAATGTGATTGCCTCCGATTTAGCCCCGCCCATTACCACGGTCTTTCTATTCGGTGTCTTTTGGCGTCGAGGAACAGAGCAAGCATCGGTGGTCACGCTGGTGGGGGGAATTCTGATGGGAGCGGCGGCGTTTATACTCGATCTGCCCGTTTTCGGAAGGACAAAGCTGATTACTGACGGCGTGGGCATTTCGTTCATGATGCAAGCCTGGTGGATGTTCTGCATCTGTAGCGTCATCTTCGTAGTTGTGAGTCTGCTGACTCCCCCGCCCAACCCGCAACAGATCGAAGGCCTTACCTGGAGCAACCCGCTTGCGATGCTCTCCGAACAACGGCTGACAACCTTTTGGGATCCGCGAATCCTCGCCCTGGTTCTCTTTCTGATCATGTGTGTTCTCTACTACACGTTTCGGTAATATCCGTCGGAAAGAGAATGATGAAAACGACTCGGCGCGAATTCTTGAGCATGGGAGGATCGCTGCTGTGGGTTCCTTCGAGCCCCTTGTGGGCACTGGCGCCAGATCACGCGACCGCACAGGCTTCGTTGTACGGCGAGCGTCCCTGGCACGAACCCGGACAGCTGAAAGATCGCGCGTATCTTAAGACGGCCGCACAGAGATATAGCGCAATCGATCGCGAGGTCGTTGGTCACAACAGGACCTGTTTCAACAATCGGCCTCTCTACTGCGAGCCTCCGAATGACTGTGTGACTTTGGCCGGCGACCGGCCGTTCCTCCGCTTGCTTGCTGAACCGTATGTGCT
>JBARKD010001046.1:0-1577 GCA_049800615.1 Acidobacteriaceae bacterium
TACCCATTCCTTCTCCCGCCGATGGACAATTGACGAATGCGCCTGATCACCTACCGTCGCGATGCAACTACTGGCCCGGCACTCCTCAAGGACGGCCACGTCTTCCCTCTCAATCCGCTCGGATACCAGGACACCCAGTCTTTTATCGCCGCAGGCCCCAAGAGGTGGTCTGGGGTCAATCTTCAGCTGGAAGAGACCGGGCTCAACCTGCTCGCGCCGCTGTCCGCCGTTGCCCTGGAAGCCCCCTTACTGCGGCCTTCCAAAATCCTCTGTATTGGCCTCAATTACCGCGATCACGCCGCGGAATCGAAGATGGAACCACCTAAGGTTCCTACGGTGTTTACCAAATACCCATTGACTCTCATTGGGAGCGGGCAGCCAATTCTTCTGCCGCGTGCCAGCAAGCAACCGGATTATGAAGCCGAGTTTGCGGTTGTGATCGGCCAAGGCGGGCGCAATATACCCGAAGCGGAGTGGGAGGACCACGTCTTCGGCTACACCATCCTGAATGATGTCAGCGCTCGCGACGTGCAGCTGGCTACTTCCCAGTGGACGCTGGGGAAGAACTTCCCTACCTTCGGGCCGATGGGTCCGTGGATCGTATCCAAAGACGAAGTCCCCGATCCTCACCAACTCGATATTTCGCTGACGATCAACGGGGAGACCCTGCAGAGTTCCAACACGCGGGAACTTATTTTCAAGTTGCCGAAGCTGATTTCCTATATTTCGACCATGATGCCATTGGTTCCGGGGGATGTTATCAGTACCGGCACTCCGGCGGGGGTCGGGATGGGCCGCTCTCCGCAACGATGGCTCCGCCCCGGGGACGATGTGGTGATAGAAATTTCCGGTATCGGCAGTTTACGAAACCCAGTCCTCGCCGAACCCTGAACGGTACCAAGGGGTGGCTGGCCGGACTCTGGATTATTCAGTCCGCCGGTGCTAGCATCACGCCATCTGAGGGTCCGGCACATTTGGGCGGGAGATATTCTCCATGGTCAGGGTAATTACGATTGAACGGGAATACGGCAGCCAGGGAGCGGAATTCGCCCACCGCCTGGCCAACCGGCTGAACTGGAAGCTCATCGACAAGTGCCTGATCGACGAGATTGCTCACAAGGCCGGGGTACCAAAAAGCATGGCGGAGCAGTGTGACGAACGCCTTGACCCCTGGTACTACAGGATGGGCAAGTCCTTTTGGCATGGCAGTGTTGACCGCATGCCAGCGCCACCCAAAGACCAGGTCTTTGACAGCGAACGAATGGTCGAATTTGTGCGCAATTATCTGAAGCAGTGCCTGGCCGATGGCAACTGCGTGATTGTCGGCCGCGGCGCCGCTTGTGCGTTGGCATCCCTTCCAGGCGTCTTCAATATTTTTGTATACGCGTCGCTGTCGAGGAAGGTTCGTTGGTTTGAAGAGCATTTTCCGGAACATGCAGGACGCGCCCGGGCCGAGCTCGAGGCCACGGACAACCGGCGGGGAGAGTACGTCCGCCGCTACTACGACCGGGATTGGACCGATCGTCGCCTGTATCACATGATGATCAACTCATGCATGGGTTGTGACGCCATGATCG
>JBARKD010001047.1:0-2463 GCA_049800615.1 Acidobacteriaceae bacterium
CCAGCCTGTAAGCATTATGCGGCTGCGCTTCCTGATGGAATACCGCCTGCCACTTTCCGCTTGCCCTCGACCAGACACTGGTGCACCACACGATCGGCGGCAGGACACTCCCGTTGAATCTGCCCCACTGGCACAGCCGGTACGCCAGAATGGAGATTTCGTCATTCTCGCGCACGACCTGTACATGGTCCATCTCAAATCCAGCATCGGCGCCGAGACTACCGATTTTAGCGATGAGCTCCCGCTGAGACACACAGCCCATGGTCGCGTCCACCCCAAAGCCCGCCTGCGCCATCAGATCCGACATCCGCTTCCCATCGCGGGCAAAGATAGCGTTCAGCAGATGTCGTTCGCGAGCCACCGCGGATTCCGTCATCATTGAGTAACGCCCGAACCAGGTCCGCGACTCGGTCGGCCAGCAGGGTCATCATGTCCCAGCCCTTCCGCATCACCTCAAGAACCTCGTCCACAGTCCAGTCGGTCCGCCCGGCCAGCGCCTCGTAGCCCATCTTCAGATGCCTGATGTCGTTCTCACCGTGTTCCTCGAAGTACGCATTGCCAGGGAAAGACTCCATGGCCGCCCGGTGGAACACCATGCCGCTGCCTTCAAGCACCAGATGCGCGAGCACGGTCCGCTCCACACTTGATGCCACGCTCATCCGGTCAATGAACCACGCCGCCGCCGCCGCTACCAACGGATCCCAGTCCACGTTCTTGCGGCCGAGCCGGGACTGTTCCAGCAGCCGGTTGTGCCCGAGTTCTTCCTCAAGATGAGCCTGCGCTAGAAGGCGCATGGCGGGATCGTCCTCTGCCGCCGCACGTTGCGCGATCAGCCGCTGGAATTGGTCCGACCATGGCTGCAAACTATCAAGCAAGCGCTCGGTCAGCCGGGTGCCATCCGGCTCAGTACACGAGCGCGCTATCTCCACCAGCGCACTGCGATCGAAAACCTGCATGTAGTGCTCGTTCTCCGCGACAATCAAGGCCATCGAAGCAGAATCCGCGAACGCCACACGAGGGGAGTCGGTATTTTCATAGAGCCCGGCACCTTCGAACTGCACAGACAACGCCCAGAAACCTTCTGGAGCATCCCCGACAAACCCGTGCCGAGCGCCTGGCGGGACCACCACGATGTCGCCGGCCCGGATTTCTCCCACGAGGTCACCGCTTACCCGTCCCGTACCTTGCGCGACAATGATCATGCTCTTCGTCGGGTGCGCATGAAGTGCCAGTTCCTGTCCCGGATCAAGATATACCCAGCTAAGCGACAACCGTGCCAGATCGGGAACGAACGCCGCCAGGGCTTCGCTGGCATGGAAGTCTTTTACGATGCCCAGGTTATGCTGCGCATTACCAGCTTGCACCGACGAAATGGACGGCAAATCCTCCCTGGAAACGATGCGCAATGCCGAATCCACCTCCATTCGGGCGCACCGATTGCGCTCACATCAGTGGCCCATCTTAAATACAGCGGACATTTGTATCGTCCTCCAAATAATATGGCTTGTCAAGACATACATATTTGTAAACACTCGGCTACCCCGCGTGGGGGTTAGCGCCGATTTCGCGGTCCGTAGGTACCTCAATCGTTCAGGCTCTTTGACGCCTGGTTACTGATTGTGCTGGTGCCGGTTTCGGGCGTGGTGTCGGTTTGGCTGGCAGGGCTGGTCGTGCGGTGGTGCCCGGTGTACCCGGGTGCGCACCGGCTCCGACCGCGCCGGACAGGTCTCCTAACCGGAAAATCACCTACCCCAGCTGGGCGCGCGGCAGCGAACCCTGGCCAGCGCTTGCGGTCAGGGTTTCCGGATCGGCGAGGGTTGTGCGGCTGGCGCCAGGGTGACGGCGAAACCGAGGGCTTCGAGCTGGCGGATGTGGTTGCGGGCCTTCTTGTCTTTGTCGATCCGGCTGGCGTAGTAGCCCGCGCCCAGGTCATGGAAGCGGGCGGCGGGGTCGGACAGCAGGTGCCAGATGATGACCAGGATGGTGCGGGCGACGGCAACGAGGGCTCTGAGCTTGCTGCTTGAGCGCCATGTCGGCGGTCAGCTTAATCTGCGTTGTGGTGACCGATTCATGACCTAGCCAGAGAGCGATCACTGTGATGTTGGGGTGACCTGAGCTTTCCGGACGGGGATCCAATAGGATCTTCGTCCGGAAGGGACGGGATCGAGTGGCAGGGAAGAAACGCGTAATTTCTCTCCGGAGTTCAAGGAGGAAGCTGCCAGGATGGTGGTGGAGACTTCCCGCTCTATCGCTGAGGTTGCCCGTGAGCTTGGCCTGAATGGGACCACTTTGGGTTACTGGGTGGCAGCGTACAGGGAGGACCATGCTGGGGATGAGCCCGCGCTGGGGGTTTCCGATCGGGCACGGCTGCGGGAGCTGGAACGCCGGAACCGTGAGCTGGAAATGGAGAATGCGTTCCTGAAAAAAGCAGCGGCATACTTCGCGAGGGAGCCCCGGTGAGCG
>JBARKD010001048.1:0-17135 GCA_049800615.1 Acidobacteriaceae bacterium
ACTCCCGTGCGGATCGGTTAATGAATGTCCCGCCGAATCTCCCGCCTTCAACGGACACCCTGCTTTCGCGTGTGCAGGGTGATCGGGGGCAATACGCCCTCCACGCGCGCACGATGGCGCTCCAGCCAGGGAGGAAGCCTCAGAGACTCGCCCAGCGACTCGATCGGCTCGTCCAAAGCAAAACCCGGCGGATCGGTAGCGATCTCAAACAGAACGCCGCCCGGCTCGCGGAAATAGATAGAGTGGAAGTAGGTGCGGTCCATCACCGGTGTCACATCCAGAGAATTGGCCGCGAGCGTCTGGCGCCATTCGAGTTGCGAGGCGTCGTCGGCGGCACGAAACGCGATGTGATGCACGCTGCCCGCGCCCATCCGGCCATAAGTAAGCTGCGGCTGCACCATGATGTCGATGTGGTTGCCGAGTGCGCTCCCTTCAGCCGCAAAGCGGTAGCGGGCGCCGTGCTCGGCGATTTTGTGGAAGCCCATGATGCCCAGCACGGCCACCGTTTTTTCATAGCCACCCTCGCACAGGGTGACCCCGAAGAAACCGCGAATCGCGTGCTCCGCCGCGACGTCACTGGTGCGCGGCGCTTTGCCTTCGCCTGCGTCCTGGTGGCCCACAATCTCCAGCCGCATGCCGTCGGGGTCGGCAAAGCTCAGCACTTCTTCCTGAAACCGCTCGCCCGCGCGCTCCGCTGGAATGCCAGCACCCAACAAACGCTTCTCCCAGAAATCGAGCGATGTTTGCGGCACGCTGAAGGCGGTGGCCGATGTTTCCCCTACGCCCAGGCTGCCCCGGCTGGCGCGCGGCCAGGGAAAGAAGGTAAGAATGGTACCCGGCGAGCCGGCATCGTCGCCGAAGTAGAAGTGGTACGTGCCCGGGTCATCGAAGTTGATGGTGCGCTTGACGAATCGCAGACCCAGCACCTCGGTGTAGAAGTCGAGATTCCGCTGCGGATCTGAAGCAATCGCAGTGACGTGATGCAGGCCGACAATAGGTTTTGCCATAAGCAGCTCGGTGGTTTCAGTCTATGTTATCCAGCCGCCGTGAAAACGACGGCTCGCCAACCTCCTCTGATGTTCCAAACAGGAAAAAGGCGCAACGGCTTGCGGCTCGCAAAGGCCTGAACGCAAAAAAAAGGCACCCGGTTGGGTGCCCTCCAGTGTTGCATTGGTGTTCCTTAAGGCAAGTAGTAGCGGAAGGACGTCCAGAACATATTGTCCGTCGCTTTCGGCGTGACGCCGATACCGGACCAGATGTTGCGCTCGAAGTAGGCGTACTGGAGACCCTGGCGCAACCGGCCAGCCGGTCCACGATAGAAGTCGTACCAGTAGCCGGCGGTGAACTCCTGCACGTCCTTGGTATCGGCGGTGCAGTTTGCCGGTTGGGCCGGGCTGTAGCCTGTGATCGTGGTCCCCGGCACCGGTTCGGTATTGCAACCGGTTTCTACGTTGGTGTAGGCGCCGTATCCGACCGAACTCGTCTTGCTGGTCTGGAAGTAACGCCGGCCCACATAATCACCACCGTAGTTGGCATAGATATCCAGCTTCGGACTGGCGTGGTAGGTCAGTGATCCGAGGGCACTGAAATTGTGGATCAGGGCAAGCTGTCCATCCGGCCGCACGGTGGTGTCAGCGATCGTGCTGCTGCCGTACCGTCCAGTTCCATCGCCCCAGAGACCCGACAAACCAATGTCGAGGTGCTTCTGCAAGGTCGGTACCCGCAGGCTGCCGCCAATACCCCCGCCTACCGTGCTGTCGTTGTAAGCACCGGCTGAAGAAGTGGGAGCGCTTGGAAACACGCGATCACGGAAAAAGCTCGCTACACCAAAGAGCTCGTAAGTGCCAAAGGTCTTCGATTGATACACAATCTTGGCAAGCAGATCGGGAGCGAGGTTGGCGGAATACTGCGCGACGTTGGTGTTTGCCGCGGAGGTACCGGCGGAGTTGTAGAGACCGCCGGCGTTTCCGGCCGAACCAATGATGAAATTGGTGGGAAGGTTATGACCGGCCACATTGAGAGTCTGTGGGTTTTCCGCGGCGATCGCGATCGCCATGTTGGTGCCAAAATCCTTACTGATGCGGAAACCGTACTGCCGCTCCCACGCGAAGCCGGCGGTGTATTGTGAGTCGATGGTCAGCGGCAGAAGCTCGGTCCTGTTTTGCGTCAGGTTGGTCGTCTCCGTTACCAACGACCACATCTGCCCGCCGGTGAAGGTCAGGGAGTTCCAGTGGGCCTGGGCAAACAATTGCCGCTGCCGCATGGTGTAGCTGTTGCTTTGGTTGTTATTCGAAGTAACGCCGGCGCTCAACCAGTCAGCCTCATAGTAGCCGTTGAGGGTGAGATTCGGACTGGGTTTGCCTGTAGCCAGCAAGGCGATACGCGACTGACGACCGGACCCGTAGAATTCCGAGTACTGGGCGGCATTCGCGTAGTTGAGCGGAATTCCCGTGAACTGGGTGTTGATGTCGCCACCTGTGGCGCGTTGCCGCCACACTGTTTCAGCCGCCAGAAAGCTGCCGGTGGGCGACAGCAATACGCCCTTGAAGTGAATGGCGTCAGGGGTATTAATCTGCTTTTCGACCTTGGCCTGCTGATCCTGGATGGTGGTGGCCAGCGACGTGTTGTTGGTTTTCAGGTCGTTCACCGCGCCTTGCAGACCGCTCACCGCCGCCGCATTCTCGGTCAATACGCCCTGTTGCTGTTGAGCCTGCTGCTGTGCCTGTGCCGCCGCAGCCTGGGCGGCGGCAGCCTGCTGCTGCGCCTGCTGCACCTGGGCGTCACGATCGCTTAGCTGCTGCTTCAACTGCTGAATCTGCTGCTGCATGTCGTCACGCAGCGCCTGGATCTGGTCTTCCAACGTAGGTTTCTTGGCGACGGGGGCTTTTTTCGTGCTCGTACGCCTGTGAGTTGTTGTTGTGGCACTGGGAGCTGTTGTCTGCGCCATCCCGGACGATAATGCCGAGACAAGCGCGAGCGTCGCCAGCGTCTTCAGAGGGATCTTCATTTGGCCTCTCTTTGCTGTTTAATCGCCAAGAAAATTATGAAAAGTGCAGGGAAAATCCGACAAAACCTGCGCCGTGATTACCCTTGACGCATGAGTAAACACCGGGCGTGACCGGTTTTACTGCTGTGATATTCACGGTTGCCTGTAAACATCTGAAGAATTTGCTATGAAAAACCAAAGAAAGAGGCCGGCTTCGGGCCTAGGGGTGCAGGAACAAGGCCTTTATTTTGAGCATTTCGGGCTTTTCGCCGAGAAGGCGAGCAAAGGAGACGGAGATTCCGGACGCAGGAGCGCCGGAGACTTGCGTAGGCCGGTGCGAAGCCGGACGGCTGCTCTTTAGGCGAAGCGAAGGCGAACGTCGCCCAGTTCATCAAAGCGTGCGGTCACCGTCGAACCGCTTTCCGCGAAGCTCTTCCCCGTCCAACTCCCAGTCGTGATCCAATGTCCTGCCCGCAAGCCGCCGGTCCGGTTCTGGGCGTCGTTGGCCAGCCATTGAACCAGCCGCAGCAAATCGGGTCCCGCGGCATTCTTGCCTCCGGCTACTCGCACAAAGCCATCGATATTCATCTCGGCGCGCACGTAGGCGAAGTTCAAACTCTGCCAGTCCTTAAGAGCCTCTCCGTAAACGAAGCCGCCGTTGGATTGCAGGTCGGCAATCGCGCTTAGGCGGTCCGCGGTATCGGGGTTCTGCAGGGCCGATTCGAGCACCTCAATCGCCGTGTGACAGCTTGCGACCGCGCCCATTACCTCTTCCCGCGAATAGGGGGTGGAGCGCGGGGGCAGATCCTTTCCCAGTAAAAATGCGATTTCGGCCTCTACGCCGCGCAAGCGGCGCTGCCCGGAGATCACGCCATCCCCGGCGGCAAATCCTTCCACCGGCATAGGGGCGTAAAGCGGGGTCGCTTCGGGCGAAGATGCGCCTACCTTCCACCCGCCCACATCACCGAGATCTCGAACGATCACGTCCTGCACGTAGTAGGCTTCGTCCAGTGTTTTGGGACGTAGCGCGGGCGGCAGATCGTCGATCGGTTGCAGGGTCCTCCGGCCTTCCAGTAAAAGGCCGGCCGCTTGGTCTAACCGCTCCATATCGGTTCCTGGCAACGCTGAATCCTGGTAATCCATCAGTCCCCCCTGGTCGTTTATCTAATAGAGTTTGGATTATCGCAGGCCCCGAGCAGGTGGTTCCGGGAGCGTAACCTTAACTCAGGGTAAACGTCCTACTGTCTGGCCTATGCTAATTAAAAAATCGAACGAGATTCTTTATTCTGAAATCACTCCCCGCAGCACGTATCTGAATCGCCGGGCTTTCATGGCCGGCGCGGCTGCGATGGCCGCCGGCGGCTTGCTGGGAACGAAGACGGCTTTGGCGGCAACCAAGCTGCAGACTGTACACAGTCCCCTTTCCTCGACCGGCCTGACACTCACCTCGTACAAAGACATCACTTCGTACAACAACTTCTATGAGTTCGGAGTCGAGAAAGACAACCCAGCGCAAAACGCCGGCAAGATGAAAACCCGGCCCTGGAAAGTCACGGTCGACGGCCTGGTCAAGCAGAAGAAGACCGTCGGCATCGACGAGCTGCTGAGTTTCAAGCCTATCGAGGAGCGAGTGTATCGCCATCGTTGCGTCGAGGCGTGGAGCATGGTGATTCCCTGGGCCGGCTACTCGCTCTCGGAATTGATCAATTGGGCGGAGCCTCTGCCCAAGGCGAAATACGTCCAGTTTCTTTCCTTTCAGGACTCCTCGGTCATGCCCGGCCTATCGCAGATAAATCTGGACTGGCCGTATTCCGAAGGACTGCGTATGGATGAAGCCATGCATCCCCTGACTTTGCTTACCTTCGGGTTGTATGGAGAGGTCCTTCCCAATCAGGATGGAGCCCCGGTGCGCATCGTTGTGCCATGGAAATACGGTTTTAAGTCGGCCAAGTCGATCGTGAAAATTCACTTCACGTCAGACCAGCCGCGCACCGCGTGGAACGAGATGGCGCCACAGGAATATGGTTTCTATTCCAACGTGAACCCCAATGTCGACCATCCGCGCTGGAGCCAGAAAACAGAGCGCCGCATCGGAGCCTCCATCTTCAGCCAGCGCCAGCCCACGCTCATGTTCAATGGCTATGGAGATCAGGTCGCCAGTCTCTACAATGGCATGGACCTGAAGAAAAATTTCTAGAACATGCGGAAAGATCCGGGCGCGCGGCATAGATGAACAAGGGCGCACTTATATCCTTGAAGGTGGCTGTCTGGATCGCCTGCCTGGCTCCCCTCGGTCTGCTCGTCTACCGCGGCTTTACGAATGATCTCGGACCCGATCCGACAGCCACGGTAACCCATGCGACCGGCTTCGCCACGCTTCGTTTGCTCCTGATCTCCCTGGCCGTCACCCCCGTTCGCAGGCTGTTTACCCAGCTTTCCTGGCTTATCCGCTTTCGCCGCCTGCTGGGCCTGTTTGCCTTCTTCTATGGCTGTCTGCACCTGCTCACGTGGCTGTGGCTGTATTCGGGTTTCAGCCTCGCGGCCATGGCTGATGACCTGGGCAAACGGCGATACATCATGGCCGGCATGACTGCCTGGGTGCTGCTGTTTCCCCTGGCCGCCACTTCCACCAAGTGGTCCATCCGCAAACTGGGGGGAAAACGGTGGCAGATGCTCCACCGGCTGGCGTATGTCTCCGCGATCTGCGGCGTGATTCATTATTGGTGGATCGTAAAGAGCGGCGTTCGCACCCCGATCACCGTGACTCTGGTTTTGGCGGCGCTTTTCACGGCTCGAATCCTATGGGCAGTGCGGGAGCGATGGAGCCGGCAGCCGCAGGTTACGGCCGCTCGCTAGGTCAGTCTTCCCCGGCAGGTCAGTCTTGCCCAAAGCCGGGGTGAAAAATCAGTCAGCTTCGACCCCGGCAAACATATCCGTTTCCATCGGAGAGGAGCGAAATCCGCGCGCGCCTGCCAGCAGGTATTTTTCCTGCGCGCCTGTTTCGTCAAACACAGCTTTGACCTTGGCCAGGAGCTCACCCTGGGTCTTGTGTTGCAGGAAGGCTTCGAATTTTTTCCCCTTCAGATCGCCCAACTCGAGGACAAGCGAGGCCGGCATCAAGGGGATCTTCCGTGCTTCCTCAGGGTCTGCCCAGACCAGAAAGGGAGCGGCTCCGTAAAAGAGCTTTTGCGGGCGGTAGGGAAGCAGTCCAGCGGCAATCTGCTCCGGGGCGAAGTTCTGGCGGCCCGCCCAGTAAAAGGCCGCGGTCGAGAAAAACGAAACCATGGTGTGGTCCGGATGCAGATTCACGTTGCCATCGCCGCCAAAGGTGAGCACAACCTGGGGACGGAATCTGCGGATTCGTTCGACCAGCACGGTGGTCACGGAGAGAAAGTCCTGGCCGGCGAGGCGGCCATCGGGATACTGCAGCACCTCCCCGTGGTCAACTTCCAGCACGCGCAAAGCCGCGGCGAACTCCTCCCGCCTCAGATCGGCCAGTTCATCATCGCTCAGAGCAACACCCCGGTACGAGGCGGCTCTGCCTTCGGTCAGGCAGATGACGCTGGTCTCGACTCCTCGCTGGTGGGCCTGCATCAAAGCGCCCCCGAAGGCGCCGCACTCGTCGTCCGGGTGGGCTGTAATACATATCAGACGCAGTGGCAAGTTGGAGCCTCGACGATCAAGCGTGTGCGGTTAAAGAGGATCTAATTAAGCTAATTCGCGTCCCGTCAGTCCCATGGCAGGCAATTCTCAGCCACCGGACGAAAGCTTCGCCGATGCAAAGGACTCGGTCCATGAGCCGCCAGTGCTTGCTTATGTTCCGGCGTGCTGTAGCCCTTGTGTGAAGCAAGACCATAGAGAGGATAGTCGCGGTCCAACTCGCGCATGCGCTGGTCGCGGTAAACCTTGGCCAGCACGGAAGCGGCGGCAATGGAGATGCTGAGGGAATCGCCATAGATGATGCTGGTCTGAGTGCATGCAATATCCAGCCGCAGGGCATCGACCAGCAGATGATCCGGGGTGATTGCCAGGCGGCATACGGCGGCTGTCATGGCAGCCCGAGTCGCCTGGTAGATGTTGATGCGGTCGATGGTTTCGGCGTCGATTTCCTCGATCGCAAGCGCCAGAGCCCGGCGCTCGACAATCTTCGCCAGGCGCTCGCGTTCCTCGCGAACCAGTTGCTTGGAATCGCGCAGTCCTGGAATCCGGCACCCTTCGGGAAGAATTACCGCCGCGGCCACCACCGGCCCAAAGAGCGCGCCACGCCCCACCTCGTCGACACCAGCAATGACTTTAGCGCCTGCCGAGCGGGCTGCACGCTCGTACCGGCCTCCGCATACCAGCGACTTCAGCATGCGCATCTTGCGCGCCGACGGGGAAAGTTCGCGTTCGACTACTTCCGGGTCTACGAGTGACGTGGCCATCGCCAAAATCGAGTTTAGAGCATCTCGCAGACAAGCTGTCCAATTAGGGGACTTGTTTCCCACAGCCTGCCCACTGATTTTGGCAGCAGGGAATCTAACCAGGCAAATTCTGATTTCCCGCCCACAACGAACAGTCCGACGGCTGAGACTTTGGGACCCCGCGTTTGCCCTTCGGGACTCACGAGAGCATGAAAAAACGCCCCGGAGATTCCGGAGCGTTCAGGATGAAAGCCAGGGAAGAAACTCTACTTGCGCTCCACTTCTTTCAGACGCGCAGCCTTGCCGCGCAAACCGCGAAGGTAGAAAAGCTTGGAACGCCGCACACGCGCAGACCGTAACTTCTCTACTTTGTCGATCACCTTGGAGTTGAACGGGAAAATGCGCTCGACACCCTGGCCAAAGCTCATCTTGCGTACCGTAAAACTGGCTTGCGCACCGCTCTTGACGGCAATCACGATACCCTCAAAAGCCTGCAGGCGTTCTTTGTCGCCTTCTTTGATCTTGACTTGCACCCGTATCGTGTCGCCGGGACCGAACTCGGGCAGGTCAGTGCGCCGAAGCTTGTCGGCGAGACGCTGCATAACTGGATGGATAGACATATTTGCTTCCTGCTTGCGATTAAAAAAGACTAACGTCGAAGTACTTAGTCTACACGGAATCTTTGCTTTGCGCCTGATCGAGAGCATCGAGAAACGCGCGATCTTCCGCGCTGAGTTCGGCATGCTCGAGTAAGTCCGGCCGGTTGCGAAGCGTCTTCTGGAGAGCCTGCTGCCGCCGCCAGCGGCGAATCTGCTCGTGATTGCCGCTGCTGAGCACCTCGGGGACAGCCAGCCCGAGAAACTCGGCTGGACGCGTGTAGTGAGGGTAGTCCAGAAGGCCGCCGGAGCCATGGTTCGAGGCCGGGTGGACGCCGGCCTGCCTCGACAACCAATCGTCCGACCGGCCAAAGCTCTCGTATTCCGTGGATGCGTCGTTGCCCAGCACTCCCGGCACCAGGCGCATGGTGGCGTCGAGCACCACAGCGGCAGCCAACTCACCGCCGGAAAGCACGTAGTCTCCAATCGAGAGTTCCTGGTCCGCGATCAGTTCCAGGACCCGCTCGTCCACGCCCTCATAACGTCCGCACAGCAACACCACTCGCTGGGCCTGCGCAAGTTCCCGCGCTTTTGCCTGGGCAAACCTCTTTCCCTGGGCGGAGAGCAGGATTACGGTTTCGCCATGCGCGTCGCGTTCCCGCATGGAGTGCAGCTGCAGATATTCGACCGCCTCGGCTAGCGGTTCGGGCTTCAGCACCATGCCTTCGCCGCCGCCAAAGGGCCGGTCGTCGACAGTGCGATGCCGATCGTGGGTAAAGGTGCGTAGATCGTGCACCGTCACGTTCAGCAGGCCGCCCTGAATCGCCCGCTTGACCACTCCATGTTCGAACATGCCGGCAAAAAATGCAGGGAAGATGGTGATAATGTCGAAGCGCATGGCGCTAGTCCGATTCCTGCGCGGAGTCCGCATGTTGCACCGCCAGCAGACCCTGGGGCAGGTCCATCTCCAGTCGCTTAGCTTCCAGATCGACCTTTTTTAAGTAGGCGCGGACAAACGGGATCAACCGCTCCTTTCCATCCTTGCCCAGGACCACTAGCATTGCCGGTCCCGCGCCTTCCGGCTGCACGTCCGTAATCTCGCCCGCATCGACAGCGCCGCCGCGGCTCACGTCGATGACCTTGCTCCCCAACAGGTCGCTGATGTACACGGCATCATCTTGAAGAGGCACGCGCTCCTCGCGCGGGATCACCACGTCGCAGCCAAGCAGATTCTCGGCTTCGTTGATCGTATCCACCTGGGCGAA
Organism: Acidobacteriaceae bacterium; assembly: GCA_049800615.1. Classification (GTDB taxonomy): domain Bacteria; phylum Acidobacteriota; class Terriglobia; order Terriglobales; family Acidobacteriaceae; genus PALSA-350. Next base: position 9,251 of record JBARKD010001048.1, read on the forward strand.
TTTCAGCACCACTCGGCCCTTGTGTAGCCAGTGGGATTCGAGCTGTATTTCCCGCACCGCATCGATGCGGCGAAGAAACAGCCGCTTGCGCCGCGCGAAGTGTTCCGGAAAGTCGGTGTGGAGGTCTGCCAGCACCTCACCGTGACGGCCCTGGGGCCGCACGATATGGGCCAGCAGGACCCAGCTTGCATGGGGCACTGTCATTCTCGGCTCCATTCAAGCCATGCAATCCGTGCAAGATGAAAAGAAAAGGTGGGTTGGGGAGAGGCACAATCCATGCCGCCGGCCAGGTTAGGAGTCGGCTGCCTTACCAGCCTCATCTTCTTCCAAAATGTCCAGCGTGTACCGGTGGTGCAGCTTCATGCTGACTGCGCTCAGAATGGTGCGCATCGAGCGCGCCGTTCGACCCTGCTTGCCGATGACTTTTCCCACGTCCGTGGAAGCCACGCGCAGCCGCAGGACGGTGTTTTCATCTCGAGCCACAGCCTGTACTTCCACCGCTTCGGGGTCGTCCACCAAGGCTTTGGCGATTTCTGTGACCAGTTGCCGCATATCGTTATTATTCGCGTCTTGCATCATCGGACGGCCTCAAAGAACCAACCATTACCGGACTTTCTAATATTGCCGGCTGCCGAGTCTCAAACCATTCAGATTCGTGCATTGGCTGGGTCGCTTCATGACCGAGCATTAAACCGCTTTTCCTGTGGTCGTGTCCAGAGGCTTTTACGCTGCGCTAGCCGCTTGTGGGTGAGCCGCGAGCAGCTTGGCTACTCGCTCCGAGACTTGCGCGCCGTGACTGGTCCAGTGCTCGATGCGCTCCCGCTTCAGATCGACCGTGGCTGGATTGGTGCGCGGGTTATAGGTGCCCACAACCTCGACGGACCGCCCGTTGCGCGCGCGATCCTTCTCAATGACAACAACGCGATAATAGGGCTGCTTACGTGCACCGAAGCGAGCCAGACGAATCATCAACACAGAGGTAAATCCTTTCGACAAAAAACTTCCCTGACAGGGATGAATGCAGATGGGTTTTGCCAGCGATGAGCGGACGATGGGTCCGCGGAGACGCACATTTCCCAAACATCAAGTATCGCTGGATCAAGCGGATCGCGCAAGTTTGCCCGGCGGAAAGCCAACCCGTTGTTTAGCGGTTCGGCGAAGAACTGGTCTCATAAATAGACGAATTTCGGAGAGGCCGCGCATGAGACCCGCCCTCGAAGCGGGGCTCAGGGTCCAACCAGAAGCCGCAAACCCATATATGAGACCAGTTCTAGGCGACGGCGTCCAGATAGCTGGGAAACAGGGAAGTGGAATATTCCTGGATGAAGGCCGTAATCCGGACCAGCATGGCACTGTACGTCGCGACAGCACGGTGTGCATTTACGGAAGCGCCCACGGAACTGGCGGAAAATACATACTGACCGAGAGCCATCAGAACGCAAACCCGGATCTGGAAGGCATCGCTGCGCAGGCTTTCCAATAATTCACGGTCGACATTTTCGCCGTGTTCCGCGGCATAGTCCGCCAGCTCCACCAGGAGAGGGGAATTTTTATACATCGCCCACAGGCCTTTGCAGCCCTGGATGCGTTCCCAGACGTCTTTTGCAGTTACCTGAACTTCGCTTTTGTAAAGGAAACGTTCGGAAATTTCCTCTATGCCCCAATCATTGCCGTGCAACTGGCTGATGATTTCGTTCCAGGTGCGGGAACGACGCTTCCCCTGCTGCCTGCGCCAGAAAGCGGCGTAGCCAATGAGCAGAGTGGCAACAATTACTTGAAGCATCGGCAAGACCATGTGATTATTTCACCTGCATCCGCACCAAAGCCGTTCGGGCAAGCTTCGCCCTCCCAGCTAGTGTAACCAAAAACTGTTCCATTTGTGGACTGAATTCTCGCCGGCGTACCTCTTTAGTTGTAAACACCCAGACAAAAAACCCTAGTTGGAAGGCGACGGCGATCATTCGCATCGCCTCCAGGTCCCTGCTGTTGCCGGAATAGTGCTCGACCAGGCTAATGATCAGGTCGGCAGCACTGTAGAAAGCGAGGCCGGTGGTTAACTGCAAAACCTTGTTTCGCCAGCCGATACCGAGCAGCTGGGCAAAACCTGCGGTAACCGCGAAAATGAGCAGCCGCAGCAATCCGACGGTCAGATCGAGAGGAAGTTTAAAGTCCTGGACCTTATTACCTGCGTTGTCAAAATGGTAGGCCAAGAGAATGCCGCCGAGCACAGACAGGACTACGGCAACAATGAAAGCGCGAATGCTCCCCCGGGGGAGGGAAGAATGCACCGGTTGGAGGACATTCCAGCTGATTTCAAGAAGAACCGCAAGATCGAAAAGATACTGCAGCGGCAGCAGTGCAAGATTAATGGACTGGCCCACGTGAGGAGATAGCGTAACTGCCAGTATCACCAGGCCAATATCGTTTAACAGGTTGAAGCCAATCCACAGGGTGAAAACAGGAAAAGTCCTGAATTGGCGGCGCATAATAAGCACGACAAAGAGGCTGATCTCGGCGATCAGGCCCAAGAGGTAGAACGTCGCGTATAGCGCGCGCAAGCTCACGTTGCACCCAGGTAGATGCAGAATAGCCCTACCTATTGCGGATAGCAAAGGGAGCTTGGAGAAATTGAGGCTCGGGGACCCAGAATTACAAAACTACCACCACCAAAACAGATTGAGCGCCATGGCGTGGGCAGGAACGGAAGCGGCGAGCAAACCAGCGATAGCAAGGGCGCGAATCATTGTAGCTTTCATTGAAAAACTCCGTGAGGCGCAGTAGCGCCACCCAGATGTTACCTTTGCCGGTACTCCCTCTCTACAACTTTCGTGTGATTACTACTCGGTATATACGCTGGAAGTAGGGCAACTAATACGGGAATCGGCATATAAGCGAGAGATAAGCTGTAATTGGGGTCCCGCGATGAAAGTAGGGCTCCCGATGGAAACCTGGTGACCATTGTGGGAAAATTCCAGGACCAACGCCGCCAGGATTGGGTGACTTTAGTACTGTAGGGTGGAGGGGGGTAGCATATTTAGGGGATTCACCAACATTAAGGTTCTGTTTATGATCGACGCATGGAAATCACCACCGCAGTTGCTACTGAGCGTCCAGTCGAACTGCGGGCTGCAGTTCGATTTCCACTCCGGGTACCGATTACCATCAGCACCGACACAGGAGACTTGCCGGCCGTAACAGAAAATATCTCGGCTAGCGGCGTCTTGTTCGAACTGGGCATTCCCCTCGCGATTGGCAGCATTGTAGCCTTCACCATCAAGATGCCGGCAGAGGCTATGGGCACCCCCACCGATGTTGTATTGCACTGCACGGGACGCGTGGTACGCTGCACACCAGATGTAAAAACAGATGTGCAGACGACACACGTCGCTGCGGTAATCGACAAATATTATTTTAGTCATTGAAACCATTTCGGTCTTTGAACCTATGGGATCTGCCAAATCTGAAATTATCGACGCACCCGACCAGGGACTTGAACCCGATGAGGGAGCTGACAAGGCTGCCATACGCATCGTTCTCGCTGACTCGCAGGCAATCTACCGTGTTGGGATACGGAAGATTTTCGCCCTCGAAGATGACATCCGCGTAATCGCCCAAGTCGACACTCTCGCCGGTCTCCACAACGCCATCCAACGCTTTCCAACAGATCTGGTTCTCCTCGAGGGCAACCTGATTTCGGGCACGGTAGACGCGATTCCAGAACTGGTGCGCCGCGCTCCGCAGTTAAAAATCATCGTCCAGTCGGCCCAGAACGATGAGTCGAATACCGTGGAACTTTACCGCCGCGGAGTCCGCGGGATTATTCCACGCTCCATTTCTCCCGACCTCCTGGTCAAGTGTGTACGCAAGATTGCCGCGGGAGAAACCTGGATCGACAATCAGTCGATTAATTGGGTCATCGAAGCTTATCGGTCTCAGGCAACGGCGCTGACCAGTCCTCGCAGCCAGCCGCGCCTTTCTCCCAAAGAGCTGGCCATTATTACCTGCATTACCCAGGGCAAGCGCAATAAGGAAATTGCCTACCAGCTCGGCACTACAGAGCAGGTCATCAAGAACTATCTGCGCAAGGTATATGACAAGCTCGGCGTGTCCGATCGGCTGGAACTGGCACTCTATTGCCTGCACCATCAGTTGCACAAAAAAGCCGGAGCCCAGGTGGCCGCCGGCGGTCCGCCTCCAGAGCCGATTTCGGTCAATAACGGCAAACCCTAGATTCCCGGAATCGGGCGAATAGCGGGTTCCCCGTTCGGTACGGGCAGGCTCTTTTGTTAGCGCACGACTTTAATCGTGCCGGCTAACGCACAGATGGGCTTAGGCTTTCGTCTCTTCGCCCGGTTGAAGCAGGCTAGCGGCGCCCGCCGAAAAGCATCCAAAAGATCAGGCTGATCAGCGCCGTAAAAAACAGTAGCAGAAAGCCCCCCAGCGCCAGGGCGACGGTGCGCTGCTGCTCCGGCTTGGGCCTGGTGATGCCGAAAGTCGCAATGAAGCTCTCTACCAGGAAATTCAGTAATTTCATCGCTATTCCAACATCCTGATCATTTGCGCCTGTGTTAGGCTCACCTGTTGTGGGTGGGTCAGACGTGTTGCCGAACCCGGGGCGCAAAGATCTCGATCAGCCTCGTCTTCCAGCCGACGAGCTGGAGCAGGAGATAGGAGACTCTGAACCCTGGGACGAAGGGGCAGAGGATCCCGCCGACGACGACGCGCTCAAGAACCCTTGATATCAACCTTTGATATCAACCCCTTGATATCAACTTTTGATATCGCCGGGGCTCCAGACCGATACAGCACCGCACCAGTTTACCCCTGCCCCAACGGACACCTGCGTTAGATCTGCGGTTTCTCCCACGATCCCGTTTCAGCGGCGCGAAAGACCGCTTCGATCACCGCCATATTCTTGACTGCATCCGTAATGGGGACTGGCGCCGGGGTTCCCTCACGCACCGCCCTGGAAAAAGCGTCGCCCTGCAGTGTGTATTGGTCGCAGGTGGCAAAGCTCTCAACGGTAATGCCGCCTCCCTCCAAATCTCGTCCATCGTCGATCAACAGCCGGCACGGCCGGTCATTGGGTGCATTGAAGGGGATTTCGACTTCAATCCTTCCCTTGGTTCCCACCAGCTGCATTCGCTGGTAAGGTACCAGCTGCGTGCTGCACGTAAAGACCGCATGGCCCGACGGAAACTCGAGCATCGCCGAAGTCAGGCGATCGGTTTGGAAGTTCGCGTCCTTCTCCAGCAGAGCCGATACCCGTAAAGGCTCCTCGCCAAAAGCGAACCGCGAGGCATTGATGGGATAGCATCCGATATCCATGAGGCCACCCCCGCCATAGTGAGCAATATTGCGGATGTTCTTGGGGTTGGTGTTGAAATAGCTGAAAAAACCCAGGATCGAATGCAATTGCCCAATCCTGCCCGAGGCGATGATTTCCCGGGTTCGCAGCCATTGCGGGTGGCTGCGGATCATGAAAGCCTCGCCGATTTTTACCCCCGTGCGCTCCGCGACGGCAGAAAGAGTCTTTGCTTCGGCTACCGTGATGCTGATCGGTTTCTCGCACAGCACATGTTTGCCCGCTTCCGCGGCTTTGATGGACCAGGGCACATGAAGGTGGTTGGGCAGGGGATTATAGACCGCCTCAATTTCGGGGTCCGCGAGGAGCTCTTCGTATGAGCCGTAAGCCTTGGGTATGCCCAGGGCGCGAGCAGATTCCTGGGCCATGCCAAGATCACGCGAGGCAATCGCCGTTACTTCGCTCCACTCACCCTTTTGCATGGCCGGCAGCACTTTCTTCAGACCAATGGCAGCCGTGCTCAAAACTCCCCAACGAACTTTTTTTGGCATATTCGGCATGATACTGGCTTATTTGTTCTTGCGCGCGGCCCAGGCGGGATCGCGTTTTTCCAGGAATGCCTGCATTCCTTCGCGGAAGTCGGCGCTGTTGCGGACTTTTTCGTTCCAACGCATGGCGCGGGCCAGATCGCGGTCCAGGCGATCCTTGGCGAAAGAGCTCAGCAGCTTTTTCACCGCGCTCATCGATTCCGGGCTGTTTCTGATCAGCATAGCCGCCAGCTCCTGCACTCTCGTCATAAGCTGGCCCTCGGCGACAGTTTCGCTTACCAGGCCCATGGCCAAAGCTTCCTGAGCATCCATGGTGCGGCCGGAGAGCAGCAGGCTTTTTGCTTTCTTCTCCCCTACCATCTCCAGCAGAAAAACGGAGACGATAGCCGGGATGAAACCGATCTTTACTTCTGTGTAGGCGAATCTCGCCTGGGGTGCAGCCAGGGTAAAGTCGCACAATGTTGCCAACCCGGCTCCCCCCGCAATAGCCGGACCATTCACCGCCGCGATGGTCGGCTTGGTCAACTCGTAAAGCCGGCGCATCATCCACATCATGGATTCGGCGTCCGCCCGCTGATCTTCAGGCCGCTGTTCGTTGAGGGACTTTAGACTCGCAAGATCCATCCCCGAACAGAAGGCGGTTCCGGCGCCCGTCAGGACGACGACCCGGCAACTGCAGTTCGTCGCCTCGCCAAACGCATGGGTAAGTTCAGCAATCATCTGCGGATTCAAGGCATTTCTGCGTTCCTGCCGGTTCAGGGTGATGGTATGAATACAGTCAGCTTCCTTGACTTGCAGCGTTGCATATTTCACTGCCACGTTTTTCGCGCTCCTCAATTCTCTATAAAGCTGTACGCCATCGCAGGCTGCAAGAAAACGGTACCGTTGTTCCGGGCAGCATCAGTCCTGAAAATTCGAACTCGGGGGCTGCCCCCAAATCTACCAGCGATTGAATCTACGAGCGTCCAAATCTGGTCGCGATGCTGCGGCCAAGGGCGAGTAAGTGATCCAGGGGGCCGAAATCAGGCAGAACCGCACCCAACCTCGCAAGCTCGTCGATGGCTGTTTCGGTGGCAACATTGCCTACCAGGGCGTCCTGCGCGAACGGACAGCCACCCTGGCCGCCAAGCGCTGTGTCGAGACGTCTACACCCCGCGTGATAAGCCGCGTCAATCTTCTGCATCGACAGCACCGGATTGGCGTGCAAATGGCCGCCCAATTCGATATCCGGGAGCGCCGCGAGCACAGCCGTAAGCAGCGATTGGATTTGCTTTGGAGTGGCCAGCCCGACTGTATCAGCCAGCGAAATCTCCCGGATCCCCAGCTCCTGGAGGTGAAGGCACGCCGTGATGACGTCCTCCTGGCTCCAGGAGTCGCCGTAGGGGTTGCCGAAAGCCATGGATAAATAAGCAACGACTTTCAGGCCGGCTTGCGCTGCCCGCGAGGCGATAGATTCGAGCACCTGGAGGGCCTGCTGAGGCGTCTGTCTCTGGTTGCGTTTCAAGAATGAGGCGGAGAGGGAATAGGGAAATCCCAGGGTACTCACAGCTCCGGTGGCGATTGCCCGCTCCGCGCCTTGCGCATTCACGACGATGGCGATAATTTCCACCTCACGTGGAGGCTTGAGCAAGGTCAATACTTCTTCGGAGTCGGCCATTTGCGGAACCGCGGCGGGAGAAACAAAAGACACCGCGTCGATATGCCGGAAACCCGCGGTTATCAGGGAGCGAAGGTAGTCCGCCTTGATCTCCGCGGGAATGAGAAGAGGCATAGACTGCCAGGCATCCCGCGGACACTCGATAATCTTCACCGGCCGAGAGGGCATCGCTGCCTTAATTTCGCGTCAGCAGCCAAAGCACCGCGAAGCCCAGCAGATGGACGGCACACAGTTGCATCAGCACAGCCCACAATGGCTTCCACCTGGTCGCGATGCTTGCATACAGACCGTAGAGCGGATATTGCGCATACAACATTATCTGTGACCAGAGTTCTCCGGTTGAATCGGCGAGGCCGAGTTGGGGCTGTTTGAGGA
>JBARKD010001049.1:0-9895 GCA_049800615.1 Acidobacteriaceae bacterium
CCCCAGACGCACCTCCACCTGGGATGAAAAGCCGGCGCGCGCGATATTGCTTTTCGCCACCTCAGCGTGTTTGGGATTAGCTTCCAGGGTGATGAGGCGGCCGGTGGGCGGCAGTGCGCGCGCCAGCCAGATGCTGCTGTACCCGCCCAACGTGCCGATCTCGAGGATTTGCGAAGCATGGGCGAGCCTGGCCAACAGCATAAGCAGTTTTCCCTGGCTCGCACTGACGTTGATCGATGGCAGCTCGGCTGCCTCACTCGCTTCGAGCGCCGCGGAGAGAACCGGATCGGGAGGAATCAGAAGACCGGTGGTGTATTCGTCGACCGCTGTCCATAATTGCTTGTCCATTTGAATGCTCCTAAACTTGTCAAAACATGCCAATTTCCTACAACCAGATTACAGGCCGGAACCTGGAGCGGCTGGCGGCCTTGAGCGATGGCATTTTTGCCGTGGCCATGACGCTGCTGGTCCTGGATCTGCGCGTGCCGGCCAGCGAAGCCATCCACAGCCAGGGAGAACTCTGGCATTCTCTCGCCGGCTCCGCGCCCCAGCTTATCAGCTACCTGATGAGCTTCATCACGCTGGGGATTTTCTGGAATGGGCAGCAGGCACAGCTCAATGCCTTCACCCACAGCGATCGGCACCTATCGTGGATTCATCTGGCCTTTCTCTTTTTCGTATCGATCATGCCTTTCTCCACGCGGCTGCTGGCGGAATTTATTTCCTATCGCCTCGCACTGATTGCGTACTGGGGCAACATTCTGCTGCTGGGGGCGGTACTATTCGCAAGCTGGCGCTATGCCACACGAACCGGCCTGCTGCAGGATGACATTACGCGGGAAAGGCAGTGCGCCGTGGAGCGCAGAATCCTCGTAGCCCAGGCCCTCTACGCATTCGGGGCGTGCCTCTGCCTGTTCAACACGTATGCCAGCATCGCCTTCATTCTCCTGGTCCAGCTGAATTTCGCTCTCGGCCTGCGATTGCCGTTTTTAGCGGAGATCTGAGCGGCGCCTATAGTTTCTCCGATTCGACGATGTGGACGCCCGGAGGCGCCGTGATGGCTGCCTCCAGCAATGCCTCAGCTATTTTCTCTGGGGAAACGGGCCGGTAGTGGCGCGGCAAAACGGGCCGGATGGTATGAAAGACACGAATGGCCCGCGCTTCCCATCTGCGATTCTGCCTGCGTGGACCGAGGATTCCCGAGGGCCGCACCAGGGTTAACGACGAAAATCCGCCGGCGATGAGTCTTTGCTCCACCTCGCCTTTCACCCGCATATAGAAGGCGCGCGATTCCGGATTGGCGCCGATGGACGAATTAAAGGCGAAGCTCTTCGCGCCGTGCTCGTGCAGTAGCCTGGCCACAGTCAGCGGATAGTCCACGTCTACTTTGCGAAATGCCACATGAGAACCCGCCTGACGCATTGTGGTACCCAAAGTACAGATGCCCGCATCGACATTCCACCATGGTGCATCGCCGGGCAAAGCGTCGAAGTCTACCAGTGGATTCTCCAGGCGCGGCTCTGGAGCCAGCGGCCTGCGCGTCAGGGCAACCACACGAGCTATCCGGTTGTCTGCCAGCGCCTGGCGCAGGACCGATTGGCCCACCAATCCGGTTGCGCCCACCAATAACAGGTCTGTCATACGCTTGCTCCTTGCGGCAATAATAAGGTACGCCCATGGAGAATTTCCGCTTGCGCGTTTTTCGCACCGCCGCTCGCCACCTCAACTTCCGCGTCGCGGCGGAAGAATTGCTCCTGACCCAATCCGCGGTGACGCAGCAAATCAAGGCATTGGAATCGGAGCTGGACACTCCCTTGTTCGATCGTGGCGGAGGCCGCGTTACCCTGACCGCGGCGGGCGCGGCCCTGGTCCCATTCGCTAACAGGCTCTCAGACTTGGCGGAAGAAGCTCGCCAGGCCGTGGCTGCCGCCAGTGGGGCGAGTGCCGGGCGGCTGGCTTTAGGCGCATCGCAGACCATCGGGCAATATCTCCTTCCCAGGCTGATCGCGGGTTTTCTGCAACAGAACGCAGAGGTCGAGATCAGCGTGTTGGGCGGCAACACCCAGACGATTCTCGAAGCCCTGGTCGAGCACCGCGTCCAGCTGTGTCTTGTCGAAGGTCCGCCCATGCGGCGGGACGTGCATCTGCAACCGTTCATGGAAGATCACATGGTGTGCGTAGTGCCCGCGGGGCATCCGTGGGCCGACGAAGAAGTGAGCCGGGAGCAATTGCAGCAGGCAACGCTGGTCACGCGCGAGCTGGGCTCCGGCTCTCGTAGGATCGTGGAACAAGCGCTTGAAAAGGCCGGCCTGGATCCCAGGAAGCTCCGGGTGGCCATGACCTTTGATTCGACCGAAGGTTTGTTAAGCGCCGTAGAAGCGGGATTGGGGATTGCGTTTGTCTCGCGCTGGGCTGTGCGCAATCAACTTTCGCTGGGAACTCTTAAGCTGGCCAGAGTCCGGGACCTGAACCTGGCCCGGATGTTCTCTCTCGCGACTGTCGCGGGCCCCGAGCCTGCGGGGCTCACGGGCAGATTTCATCGCTTTGTGTTGGAAAACGCCGAGCGGTTTGCCCCACGCGTGACCGGAAGAAACCCGGCCCGAACTTGAGCAACCCCGCCTCAGATCGAAATGTAATGGAAGTAAATCGCGGCCAGCGACACGGACGCCACCAGGACCCATAATGTGACACCCTGCAGGAACGGCCGGATGCCCACCTGCTGCAGTGTCTTCTTCGAAAGGCCTGTTCCGATCAAAAACAGCGTAGCGGTCAGGCCGGTTTTGCCCAGATGACTGAGCTCGGCATACTGGGGACCGAGAGACGGCAAATAAGTCGCGGCCGCGGCGGCAAGACAGAACAGCAGGATGAACCACGGGAATTTTATCTTTGCCCGCTTGCCTGATTCAGTCCCTGATCTAATCGATGCCCCATTCGATGCCCCGTTCGATCTCGTCATGTACAGGGCTGCGAGCAGCGACACGGGAACGATCCACAGTGCGCGGGCCAATTTGACAGTTGTCCCGACGGCCAGCGCCTGGTTGCCATACTTTGCTGCTGCTCCGACGACGGAACTGGTGTCGTGAATAGCCAGCGCAGCCCACAGACCAAACTGATTCTGGTTCAGATGCAGGAGATGGCCAATCGCGGGAAAAACGAGCAGTGCGATCGAATTGAGCACAAATACAGTTCCCATGGAAACGCTGATTTCCCGCTCGTCCGCTCCGTTAATCGGAGAAATGGCCGCGATTGCGCTGCCCCCACAGATCGCGGTTCCAGCCGAAATCAGGAAGGAGGCTTTGCCGCCTACCCGGAAAAGCCGCCCGAAGAGCACTCCCAACAACAAACCGAGACTGATGCTCCCCGCGGTGTAAACGAAGCCGGAGCGGCCGGCATGCACGACCTGCCTCAGGTTCATGCCAAAGCCCAGGGCGACAACGGAGATCTGCAGGAGGAATTTGGCCAATGACTGGCTCTCCTCGCGGAAGGGATGCTGGACGAACAGACCAAAGGCAATCCCGCCGGCCAGGGCGACCGGAGGAGAGACTATCCCGCTGGCCGCAAGCAAAAGGCCGAGGAAAAAGATCGTCTTGCCATTCATCGGAACCACCTCCTCAAGTGCTAATTTCGGCGCTTTTGCCCCCGGCGTCCAAACAGAAAAAATGATCGCCAATAAGTGGCCGATCTTCGCCCGTTCTTCGCCTATGCTGGGAGCATGACGCGCAGCCTGTTACGCAATGAAATCGGCCATTTGAATATCGCGAGAGCAGCCCAATACAACGCCGAGATGACCTACGGTACCGTGCCCGCCGTAATCTACTGCGAGGACGAAGCGGGCGAGCACGGGAATTTTCTGCCCGCCGCTTACCGGCGCATTGCCTGCAATGCGCAATGGAAGGCGCGGCTCAAAAAGGTGTATACCGGCTCGCGCTTTGTGCCCAGGCGCGGCGATCGCAGGCGGGGCGAGCTCGAATGCGCAAACAGCTCCGATGCTCTACTGATGAACATCTTCTGCTATCCGGGAGTTCTGCGCCGCAACGCTGTCTGTTCCCTGCTCGCCATCGACCCAGGCGCGCAGCCCGCCTTCGGCGTCCGGCCGGCAATCCCCCTGAAGAACGGCGCGAGGGATCGCAGCGAGATCGACATGAAGCTGGGATCGTTGTTGATCGAGGCGAAGCTGACGGAAGGCGATTTTCAGGCGGCGAGATGCGATCTCGTGCATCGCTATCGTGATCTGGAGGAAGTCTTTGATGTGAGCCGCCTGCCCATGAGCAAAGAGAAGTTTCGCTCCTGCCAACTCATCCGTGGAGCGCTGGCCGCTCATGCACTGCGCGCCGGCTTCTGCGTTCTTTGTGATCGTCGCCGTCCGGATCTGATCGAGGATTGCTTCGAAGTTTTTTCCGCGGTCGAGAGTGCGGAGCTGCGCTGCCGCCTGAGCGTGGTTACCTGGCAGGAGCTCGCCGTAACCCTGCCGGCCAAGGTAAAAACCTTCCTGGCTGGAAAATACGGAATTGTTCCCACGCCTTAGCCCCGCAAGGACTGCCCGCTGCCCGAAGATGCAACGGGTGGCCAATTACAATCGAAGGAGCACCGCTGAGAGAAGTTATGAGGCTAGCAATGCATTACGTCATCGCCGCAGCCGCGGGAGTCGCGCTCTCGAGCACTACAGCCGCCGCCAATGTCGATTTTGGCCCGAACAATCCCGTCGACGCACCTAGCACGTTGCCCTTTCACGCTCCGCCCTTCGACAAGATTCGGGATGGCGACTACCAGCCGGCGATCGAAGCCGGCATAGCCCAGCAACTGGACGAGGTTCGCGCTATCGCCGGCAACTCTGAGCCGCCTACGTTCGAAAACACCATCGTTGCCCTGGAGAAAAGCGGCCGGTTGCTGGACCGCGTGACTTCGGTCTTCGACGCCGTGACCGGCGCGAACACAAATCCGGATCTCGAAAAAGTGCAAGAGATCGAGACCCCGAAGCGGGCCGCGCTTAACGACGCCATTTTTCTGAACAGCCAACTCTACCATCGCGTAGAAACCATCTACCAGCAACGCGCTAAGCTTAAGCTGGATGGTGAGCCTCTACGTCTGGTTGAGTTCTATCATCGGGAATTCCAGCATGCCGGCGCGAACCTGTCCGACACAGACAAGACCGAGCTGAAGAAGCTGAATCAGGAAATCTCAACCCTCGAAAACGAATTCAAAAACAAGCTGCTGGCGGCGACCAAAAACGCGGCCTATGCCACCGACGACAAGGCCGCACTGTCGGGCCTGAGCGAGACACAACTGGCCGCGGCTGCCCAGGCGGCAGCACAAAGAAAGCAACAGGGATGGGTATTGCCTCTGCAAAACACCACCCAGCAGCCCTCCCTCGCGGATCTGGAAAATCGCGGAACCCGTGAGGCATTGTTTGAACATTCCTGGAATCGTGCCGAACACGGGGACGCCAACGACACCCGCGCGACGATCCTGCGATTGGCTATGCTTCGCGCACAGAAGGCGAAGCTGCTCGGCTTTCCCAATTTTGCCGCCTGGAGGTTGGAAGACCAGATGGCCAAAACACCGGCGGCCGCCACTCGATTCATGGATGACCTGGTACCGGCGTCCACGGCCAATGCCGCTGCTGAAGCCGGGGAAATCCGCCAGCTGATGAAAAGCGGCGATGTCGAGCCCTGGGATTGGGACTACTACGCGCGCCAGGTTCGTAAGGCAAAGTTCGACATTGACGAGGCCCAGGTTAAACCCTATTTCGAAGTCAATAATGTTCTTGAAAACGGCGTGTTCTATGCCGCAAACCAACTATCTGGACTAAGCTTCCACGAACGTAAAGACATCCCGGTCTATCACCCCGATGTGCGCGTATTCGAAGTCAGGGATGCGGACGGCAAGCCGTTGGCCTTGTTTTATTGCGACTACTTCAAACGCGATAACAAAAATGGCGGCGCCTGGATGAGTAACCTGGTCGGCCAGTCGAAACTACTGGGCACCCTTCCCGTGGTATACAACGTGGGCAACTTTCCCAAGCCAGCTCCGGGACAGCCGGCGCTGATCAGCTTCACCGATGCGACCACGATGTTTCATGAATTCGGTCACGCACTGCATGGCATGTTCGCTAATACAGAGTTTCCCAGCCTCTCCGGCACCTCGGTGGCGCGCGACTTTGTCGAGTTCCCTTCGCAGTTCAACGAACACTGGGCCACGAATCCCGCCGTATTCCAGCATTACGCGAAACATTACCAAACGGGGGCGCCTATGCCTGCGGAACTGGCAGCAAAACTGGTGAAGGCCAGGACATTTAACCAGGGCTACGCATTAACCGAGATCCTGGCGGCGGCGCAACTCGATATGCAATGGCACACGCTGCCGGCCGGCACCCACATCGAAAACACAGATGCGTTCGAGAAAGAGGCCCTGGCCCGGACACATCTTGCCATCGGCTACGTCCCGCCGCGTTACCGGACCTCGTATTTCTCTCATATCTGGACTGGTGACTACGCGGCCGGTTATTACGCGTACCTGTGGAGTGAGATGCTCGACGACGATGCCTACCAGTGGTTCCTGGACCATGGAGGTATGACGCGAGCCAACGGAGACCGTTTTCGCCGCATGGTGCTTTCCCGCGGTAACACAGAAGATCTGGCTGCCATGTACAAAGCATGGTTGGGCAACGATCCGAGCATTCAGCCCATGCTGAAAGAACGGGGCCTGGCAAGTTCAGCGAAGCAATAAGAGCAACACAGATTGGAGGACCCACTCTGCGCGATCTTCGCAAAGGGTGGGATGCGCCGCGTTGACTTGCAACTAACTGGTCGTTTCCCGCGTATTAACTGGAATACAATTCGAAGGCGGTTGGGAGGCTTGAGTTGGCACAAAGACGGAGTTTCGGGATCTATTGGGGCGCCGCATTGGCGCTCCTGTCGATGGGATGCTTAAGCCTGGCGCATGCGGCAAATTTGCCTCCGACAAAGCCTCTGGTGGTCCCAAAACTGGCCTACGAAAAGTACACCCTGCCCAATGGGCTCGAAGTCATCCTCTATGAAAACCACAGGCTGCCCCTGGTTGCCGTGGATCTCTGGTATCACGTGGGTCCAGCCAACGAGAAACCAGGCAGGACAGGCTTCGCCCATCTCTTCGAGCACATGATGTTCGAAGGCTCGGAACATGTGGGAGAGAAGGCCCATTTCCGATACCTGGAGGGCGCAGGCGCCACCGGCATTAACGGCACAACCAGTTACGATCGGACGAACTATTTCGAGACCGTGCCCAGTAACCAGCTCGAGTTGGCGCTCTGGCTGGAGAGCGACCGGATGGGGTTCCTGCTGGAGACGCTGGACCGGGAGAAGCTGACCAACCAGCGTGACGTGGTGCGCAACGAACGGCGCCAGGGCGAAGGCACTCCCTACGAGCTCGCCGACGAAGAAGTAGGACACCTGTTATTTCCCAAGAGCCATCCCTACTATGGCAACGTAATTGGCTCTCATGCGGACATCGAGGCGGCTCGCCTGAATGATATACGCGACTTCTTCCAGCATTACTACATACCGAACAACGCCAGCATCGCCATCGCCGGTGACTTTGATCGCACCAGCGTGAAGAGCCTGGTGGAGAAGTATTTTGCGCCAATCCCGCGTGGACCTGATGCAGAGAAGCCGGCGGTGGTGACTCCACCGATCGAGAGCGAGCGCCGGGGGACTATAACCGATACCGTACAGCTGCCTCGGGTCTCCGTAGCGTGGTTGACGCCGGAGGCCTTCAAACCTGGGGACGCAGACGCGGATTTCTTCGTGCGCATCCTGGGTGGCGGCAAGACAAGCCGGCTATATCGCAAACTGGTGTATGAGCAGCAAATCGCCCAAAGCGCGGAGTGCCAAAACTCGTCCCTTCTCTTGACCTCCATGGCACAGTGCGATGTGACCGCGCGGCCGGGGGTAAAGCCCGAGGACCTGGAAACCGCAATCGACAAGGAGATCAACACCCTACGCCGGAACGGTCCCACCCAGGCGGAACTCGATGGTGCGCGAACGGATATTCTGACTGAGAAAATTCGGGGACTGCAGCGCCTGGGAGGATTCGGTGGCGTCGCCGACATGATGGACCGCTACAACCAGTATTTGGGCGATCCCGGATATCTGCCCAAGGACATCGCGCGCTATCAGGCAGTAACTGCGGCGTCCGTGCGCGGGATCGGGCAAAACGTGTTTAGCCAGAACCACCGCGTAGTGGTTTATGCGGTCCCGGGAAAGAAGGTTGTCGATGATGTGCCCCGCAGTCCGGCCGATACGGATGCGAACGTGACAGTCACACCGCCGCACTCAAAGGAATTTGAGACGGCGCAGAACTGGCGCAAGGATGCGCCGAAACCTGGACCGGCCCCGGAGCTGCATCTGCCGGTGCCCAAAACCTTCGCTTTGGAAAATGGGCTGAAGGTCTATCTGGTTGAAGAGCACACATTGCCGATCGTTAGTGCCAACCTGATCGACCTCGCCGGGAGTGAAGAGAATCCCGCGGACAAGCCGGGCCTGGCCTCCTTTACCGCACGTCTCCTCTCGGAAGGCACAGCAAGCCGCAGTTCCGTCGAGTTGGCGGACGATGTCGATTCCATCGGAGCGCAATTGAAAACCGATGCCGCGATGGACATGGCCTCCGCCGGCCTCGGGCTGCTGAGTAACAACACAGACGCGGCTCTTACTCTGCTTTCCGATATAACTCTTCATCCCGCTTTTAAGGCGGATGAGGTGGAACGGGTTCGCAAGCAAAGGCTTGTCGCTATCCAGCAGGAGGCGGACCAACCCATGGCCACGGCGCTGCGCGTGGGCTTGAAGACACTCTACGGCGACTATCCTTATGGTTATCGCGACATCGGCACCACGGCTTCGGTCAAGGCCATCACCCGCGACGAGTTACTCCATTTCTGGAGCGAGCACTATTCTCCATCAAACGCCGCGCTGTTCCTGACCGGCGACGTGACCGAAGCAGAAGCGCGCCGTCTGGCGCAGAAATATTTCGGTAGCTGGACCGCGGGCAGCGCCAAGCCTGCACAGATACCCCCGGCTCCCGCTCCGCCTACTCGCAAAGTTGTTATCGTCGACAAGCCGGGCGCTCCGCAAACGGCCCTGATCGCGTTTGGCCTCGGACTTCCCCGCTCCACTCCGGATTACGCCGCGACCAATGTCATGAACAGTGTGCTCGGTGGGCTCTTCTCCAGCCGCATCAACATGAACCTGCGCGAGAAGAATGGCTTCACGTACGGCGCCTTCTCGGAATTTATGTTCCGCCGCGGCGACGGGCCGTTCGTCGCCGGAGCGCGCGTCCGGACCGATGTTACCGGCCCGGCGGCGCGAGAACTGTTTGCCGAGCTAAGCCGTATGCGCACCGATCCCGCGACCGCCGACGAATTACGGCTGGCCAAGGAAAACTCGTTGCGCTCGCTCCCGGGGAATTTTGAGACGACGAGTGAAACGACGGGGCTGATGTCGGAAATCTTCACGTACGCGCTAGCGCTCGATTACTACCGCGAACTGCCGGCGCAATATGAAGGGGTAACCGCCGCGGAGGTCGAAAAGGCGGCCCAGGACCACGTGCATCCCGACAACTTGATCGTGATCGCCGTCGGCGACCGGGGCAAAATCCAACCTGAGCTGGAGAAGCTGAACCTGGGCCCGATCGAGCTGAGGAATGAGAGCGGCGATCCAGTAACAGCAGCCTCCGGTTCAAAGTAAGCCTGAACATCTCGACCGAAACGCGGCGACGTGGGGCCAATTTGTGCAACAGAATTGTCGCCTATTTGTCGTCTCGAAGCGAACTGCAGATCTCTCCACTTCGGTCGAGATGACAATTTTGTGGCCGGGAGGCCGTGCCGTTTCCAGCCGGGAACTTCGAAGTCTCGTGGGCATTGGGT
>JBARKD010001050.1:0-2686 GCA_049800615.1 Acidobacteriaceae bacterium
GACCCAGTCGCTTCCGCTCGAGGGCTCGGCGGTGGACACGTTGATGGTGGCCGGTGGCCGAGGTGTTGAGGCCGCGGCTGCGAACCCTGTGATTGTCGATTGGGTGCAGATGCGAGCCAAACGGGCACGCCGCATCGCTTCGGTATGCACCGGAGCATTTCTGCTGGCAGCTTCCGGCCTGCTTGATGGGCGTCGCGCCGCGACCCATTGGTCTCATTGCGCCGAGCTTGCTCGCCGCTACCCCAAGGTGCACGTCGAATCAGATCCCATCTTCGTACGCGACGGTTCGGTGTGGAGTTCAGCAGGTGTGACGGCCGGCATAGATCTAGCACTTGCGCTCGTAGAAGAAGACTTGGGACCCACGGTGGCGCTGGCGGTAGCGCGATTCCTGGTTGTTTTCATGAAGCGGCCTGGTGGACAAGCCCAATTCAGCACCGCACTGGCGCTACAAGCGGCGGACGATAAGTTCGGGGCACTTCACGAATGGATTAACAAGCACTTGGGCGATGATCTGCCGCTTACCGTATTGGCCGAGCAAGCCGGAATGAGTGAACGAAGCTTTAGCCGGCATTATGCCGAGGCAAGCGGCCTTACCCCCGCCCGTGCTATCGAACGACTGCGGGTCGAAGCGGCGCGTCGATTGTTAGCAGAGTCGGGTCTTCCAGCGAAGCGGATCTCTCAGCGTTGTGGCTTCGGGTCGGAGGAGACAATGCGCCGCAGCTTCCTGCGATTGCTGGCAGTCACGCCACAAGAGTATCGCACGCGTTTCAGCGATTGAGGGTTACAGTTGTAGCCGCGCGAAACATAACTGGCAAGGACTCAGCGGTATTCGAGACCAGCCTTGGGCTGGTGCTCTGTCAGGCCCATCGCGGACTGGCGGCGTCGTCCCGGCACTCCCAGGTTGGCTGCCTCTCAGCATCACGAGCGCCAAGCGCCGAAGCCAGCGTGTCAGTTCTGCGCCGTGGAGTGCCATTCCGTCGGCCTTTGGCGCACGGAGAACATCTGGAAACACCTGCGCCAACGCCTGGCGTTTGAGATCGCCTCGCTGCTGTTCTCTGGCCGTTTTTATATCGCTCGCCGCGGGGGAAGAACCCGTCGATTTATCCGGTCTGTCGGTGCGGACGACTTGATGCCATCAACCACGGGCTGGCCGAAGCAACGTCTGAGTCGCCGCCCCTTTGAGGAATCGATTTCATGAAATGTCGGGCAATGGCAAGGATAGCGGTGAACGGAAAACCCAAACCTCGGTTCAGGCCGGTGCCACCGACGGCACCCGGATGGAGCGAGTTGACGACAACCCAGCGCGTGATTGAAGCCATCATTGCAAAAACTGAGAAGGGCGCTGATCCCATCGATCCGTTGCTTTTGCTGCTGCGCTCAGCGCCGAATCCCCGAGCTGCAGAGATATTGCGCGAAAGCATCGCTCGCCATTTCGAGCGGCCATTGAAATCCTTGCTGATGGGGCCGAGCGCGAGCGAGCGAGCCGCGATAATTCTCGCCTTCATCTCGGGTTTACAGCTTTTTCGCAAAGTCATTGGCAGCAAGGCGTTGACCAACGGACCCCGCGCGGGCGTTTACGCAAACGTCGAGGCGACGTTTCAACGACTAATCGATCACGACTGACTGACCCAGATGCGGCGTCGTTGAATGAACGGCATCGCCCATCAGCACAATTCGGCCCTGGGCGCCGATTTCACGCCGATCCCGCAGTCGTTACCGCGTCTCGCACCAGCGCTTACCCAATTCCAAGGCAGCCCGATCTGGCGTGTTCGGACATCTGGGAACCATCACTAACTTCTATAAACTTCACTCCCGATAACGAAGTGCATTCGGTTAACCAGTAGTGAGCGAGAATCCTCATCGGAAGAGCGTTTTCGCGTGGCGAGCCAGGGCAACCCGCAAGTGGCAAGACGTAGAGCCAATTGTCCCTCAATCCCACCGCGGACGTTCTTATCGGGTCGAGCCATTGCGACTCCCAGCTGCCATCGTTGGCACAACCCTCAACGTGGTAGCCTATGTCGGGTTGATACCGAGCGAATCAAGCGCGTTACCGGCAGAGTCGAACATTCGCAGTACCGCATGCCAACTCAGTCGGAGAATGGTTCCACAAACTCCCGGCGGCCCAGCAAAAACGCGTCGGCAACGAGCCGTAACGGCGCGAGATCGACATCGTTCTTGCGGTCACGGACCAGCTGCGCAAATTGCCGATAAAGCGACGGATATTCAGCGGATGGCGCAACGTCGACCGCAAGCCCGTCAACCTGCATCGTCGAGCCGCCATGCCGTAATTTGAGCTGGCCGGCGTCGGTGTCGACGATCACGTCCCAGGTCTGCTCCCCGGTTTGTCGGAAGTCGAATTCCGCATCGATGATGGATCCCGAGCCATCGCTGAGTGTCAGCTTCGCGGCGATGGGCGTATCGCGGTTCGTCGGGTAGGACAGCGATGCCTCCGTAAGGAATATCGCTCGAGGCAGGATTTTCGTGATGAGCGACAGTGCATTGATTCCTGGATCGAAGACCCCGAGTCCGCCCGGCTCCCATATCCATTTCTGTCCAGGATGCCATTGACGAACGTCCTCCTTCCATCGTACGGCCACTTTGTGAATCGATCGCTCGGCAAGCCAGCGCCGCGCAACGTCGACCGCGGGTGCCGCACGCGAATGCCAGCTCGCAAACAGGGCGACAC
>JBARKD010001051.1:0-2183 GCA_049800615.1 Acidobacteriaceae bacterium
GAGTGACTCAGGACGATTTCTGCTCCACTGGAGCTGAGTTTTTGACTCTGCTTACGGGCACGGATGAGACCTTTTCCCAGGCTGTCAATGCGCGATCTTCCTATCGGGCCAACGAGGTTATCTGGGACGCAAAGTTTTCCGATATTTTCGTGTATGACCCCGAAGGCCGAACAGCCGGGGTCGATATCAAGCGCTTCCATGAAACGGTTGGGCTATCGAACCAACCGTAGAACGGGAGTGGAGCCGCATCTGTGCGCACAGACTGCGGCAAAATTCACGGAGTACCACGTCCAAACTGCCGATATTTTTCAGATCTACGGATTCACAATACGAGATCCATTGGGGCCAGCCACGACGGCGACGGACGCGAGGCCTATGAAAAGTCCATGTTCGACCACGCCGGTAAGGCTCTTAATACTCTGGGCCACGGCGGCCGGATCCAGAATCTTCTCGTAGTGGCAGTCGAAAATGTAGTTGCCTTCGTCCGTGATGTAAGGGGAGCCGTCGTGACCGGCGCGCAACACCGGATGCGCTCCCATCTTCTCCAATTGTTGTTTTACCGGCGCAGCCGCGAATGGGATCACCTCGACCGGGAGCGGGAATCGTCCAAGGTGCTCAACCATCTTGTGTTCATCCGCTACGATGACCAGTTTCCGCGAAGAGGAGGCCACAATCTTTTCATGCAGAAGCGCGCCCCCGCCGCCCTTGATCAGGGCCAGGCCAGGAGCGACCTCGTCGGCGCCGTCGATGGTCACATCGGTATGGTCCACCTCGTCAAAGCTCGTCAAGGGAATATTGAGCGAGCGGGCCAGTTCGCCGCTCGCCCGCGAGGTGGGAATGCCGCGAATCTTCAGTCCCTGGCGAACCTGCTCACCCAGAAACTGAATGGCGAACGTGGCCGTTGACCCGGTTCCCAAACCGACCACCATTCCATCCTTCACGTATTCCAGGCTTTTGTGTGCGGCTGCTGCTTTTTCGCTATCGGTGAGAGACATGGGGAATCCTCTAGAGCGGGGATTTCACAGCGCGAGAGTACATCAGGCGAGTGAACCCGCTCATCAGTAGATTGATGCCGACAATCGTCCCCAGGGCCCACACCGCGCTCGCCGGCCAGCTGCGCCAGATCATGATGGCCAGAATCAGGGTCACAATACCGTCGAACAAAAGCCACCCGGAACCGGGCGCACTACGAATTTGAAAGTAGGTCACAATGTGAAAAATGCCTTCCACAAGAAACAGGACGGCCAGGGCCAGAGTCAGCGAGACCAGGCTCAGCTTGGGATTCAGCAGCAAATAGACGCCGGCAATCAGATAGGCACAACCTACCAGGAGCCTCCAAAAAAAGCCTCCCGTGCTGCGCGCTGCAAAGCTGCCGGCAAGATGAGCAATCCCGGCCACGATGACAAGAGCGGCAACGACAATGGCAATCGCGATGCCGGCCTCAAATGGCAAAGCCAATGCAAAGAATCCGACAATAATAAGCAGCACGGAGTACCAGGTGGGAAACCCTGTGCCCTTCCCTAACATGTTGCCCAGCGGCGACGTAACCATGCTTCCGGCTCCTTTTCTGATGGGATAAATGCCGCCACCAGCATATCTGGAAATCTCCGTCGGGCACGCGATATTCTGAATTTGATGAGCAAGCTGCTGGGCATCGATGTTGGCACGGGAGGGACACGCGCTCTCCTGATCGACGGAACGGGCGCGGTAATCGCGTCGGCGATCCACGAGCATGTACCCTTTGCCTCTCCACAGAGCGGCTGGGCAGAACAAGACCCGCATGACTGGTGGAACGCGTGCCAGGGCGCGGTGCGCAAGTTATTGCGGGATTCTGCAATTTCTGCCTCGGAAATTGCATGCATCGGCCTAAGCGGCCAGATGCATGGGGCTGTGCTCCTGGACCGCAACAACCAAGTGCTGCGGCCGGCATTGATCTGGTGCGATCAGCGTACCGCGGCGGAGTGCCGATGGCTGAACGAAACCATCGGACCGCGGCGGTTGGTGGAGCTGACAGCCAATCCGGCATTGACCAACTTCACCCTGACCAAGCTTCTGTGGGTACGAACGCATGAGCCGGGGATCTGGAAGGAGTTTTCCAGCTTTCTTCTGCCCAAGGATTACATTCGCTTCTGTCTCACTGGCGAACGGGCGATCGATGTAGCCGATGCCTCGGGCACGCTGTT
>JBARKD010001052.1:0-8017 GCA_049800615.1 Acidobacteriaceae bacterium
ACTACGTGCAGGCCATGATCAACGTCTACTCTGAGTTTCGCCGGGCGGATGGCCATACGCTGTGGATGCACGACGATCAGTGGGAAGGCCAGCGTTGGCAGCGTTCTCCCGGCAACCTGTACAGCAAGCCTCTGAGGATGCACGTCGATCCGGTGGGCGGCGTCATTCGCCTCACCGTCGACCAGATTATTCCGCCGGTGAAAATCCCGCCAGATACCGAGTACGTCAAACACATCAAGTTCAAGAGCGAGCTGCTCTCGAAGTTTTGGGGACGGCCCATTTATCTTGGCGCGGTGGTGCTTCTGCCCCGCGATTACGAGCGCACGACGATTCGCTATCCCATCGAATACATCCAAACGCACTTCACGCTGGAAGCACCGTATCGATTCGACGGGCAAAACGAATTTTCGCAGGCCTGGCTGAGCGACCATTTCCCGCGCATGATCGCGGTCACGTTGCAGCACCCTAATCCCTACTACGACGACTCCTACCTGGTGAACTCGCCTAACCTCGGTCCCTATGACGATGCGTTGATGCGGGAACTTATTCCGCTCATCGAGAAACGGTTCCGGGTGATCGGCGAGCCGTATGCGCGGGTTGTTGCCGGGGGCTCAACCGGGGGCTGGATTTCCGCATATCTGCAGATCTTTCATCCCGGCTTCTTCGGCGGCGCCTGGTGTTCCTGTCCGGATGCGGTGACCTTCTCCGATGTCGAAGGGGTGAACTTCTACAAGGATGACAACGCTTTTTTCAAGACTTACGACTGGCGTCCCGTCCCCACCATCAACAGCCGCTTCACCAACGGGCAGGCGATCCAGACTTCGGAACAGCGGAACCGTTATGAGCTGGTCAGCGGCACACACGGGCGCTCCGGGGAGCAGATCGATGTCTGGTCAGCGGTGTGGGGCCCGGTGGGTGACGATGGATACTTCAAGCCTGCCTTCGACAAAGCCACGGGAAAGATCGACCATGACGTGATTGTTTACTGGCGCGAGCACTCGGATCTTCTCGAATACCTGAAACGAAACTGGCCAACGGTGGGACCGCTTATCAGGGACAAGATGTATTTTTTCGCTGGGGACGCGGACACATACTTTCTGAACAACTCCACCATGGAACTCGAGGCGTGGCTCAAGACGACGACTTCGCCACAGTCAGAGATTCAATTCACGTACGGCAACCTGAAGCCGCATTGCTGGCAGGGACCGGTCAGCGCGCAGCAACGCGTGGTCGAGATCGCCCAGCACATCTTGCGCCATAAGCCGGAATCAGCGGATACCCCGTGGTGGAACTATCAGTAAGCAGGACTGTGACCTAAGAAGCGGAGGCGCGGCACGGATCGCATTGGCAGTGGCGGCGCAGGTAGTCCCAGGAGTAGATTCCGCTCTGGTGACCGTCGTTCCAGTGAAAGCTGATAGCGTAGCGGCCGACGGGTGAGACAGACTCCGGCCGGGCGGGGGCTTTATACATTTTGAGTAGCGCCGGC
Source organism: Acidobacteriaceae bacterium (assembly GCA_049800615.1). Taxonomy (GTDB): domain Bacteria; phylum Acidobacteriota; class Terriglobia; order Terriglobales; family Acidobacteriaceae; genus PALSA-350. The sequence continues at coordinate 1,487 of JBARKD010001052.1, forward strand.
GGCTCTGGAATTCGCTCGCCTGGTTTGCGCCCGCTGGCTCCGCGCTCCTCATGGCAGGTGGCACAAGGGCAGGCATCGCGCAGCCAGGCGAACGTCCAGTGACTCTGGTGGCCATCCTTCCAGTCGATCTCCATCCCGGTGCCGGTGGTTTTCTGCACCCGCACACGAGCCGGTTCGGTGGCCTCGCGGGGCAGGTCGCGGTTCGACCCCGGCGCGTGTTCCCGGGCCTCCTGTTCGGAGATAATGCGAATGCCTTCGTGGCTCATGATCGTCCCTCTTTAAGCATACTGCCTCCAGAAAAAGTAGGCGGCCATGCCAAACCCGATCAAAACCACCAGCAGACGCATCAGCCGGGGGTTCAGACCGCGCGCATAATGAGCTCCGAGATAACCCCCCACCGCTGCGGCAATCATCATAAGAAGGCAGTACTTCCAGGCAATCTGCCGGCCCACGATGAAGGTCACGACGGCAATGCCGTTGGCCGTGGTGGTGGCGATCACTTTGAGAGCATTCACCTGATGGATGTTCTGGATACCAAAGAGCGCCAGCACCGACATGATCAAAAAACCGGCGCCCGCGCCGAAATATCCGACATAGAAGCAGACCACCACGATGCCGACCCAGAGCGGGACCAGGTTCGGCCGTGCGCCGGGGTTAGCGACGCGATTGCGCTCCAGCCGGGCGGACACCGGACCACTCGCGGCAAACAGGCTCGCCGCCAGCAGCAATAACCAGGGCACCAACGCCATGAAAGTCGTCTCGCCGGTTCGGAGCAGAACAATGGCTCCCGCCAATCCGCCCAAAAGGGCTGCGGAGCAGACCGGAAGAACCAGCTTGAGATTGACCTTGAGGTCGTGCCAATACGCGGCAATCGAGGTGAACTGGCCTGGCCAAAGGGCAACTGTGTTGGTGGCATTCGCCTGAATCGGGAGAACGCCTACTCCGAGCAGCGCGGGAAAAGACAGGAAAGAACCGCCTCCCGCAACCGCGTTGAGAGCCCCCGCCAGAAAACACGCAATCACCAGCCAGGCATGTTGCCAAAAAGGACTAACCGCCATATCAATCGACACCCAGGATCAAGCACTTTAAATATTCGGTCTCGGCGATATTGAGAATCACGGGATGGTCGGGAGCTGCCCCGCGGCGTTCCAGCAAGCGGATTCTGCGTTGCGCATCTCCGGCTGCCGCGGTCACCACAGCCTGAAACTCATCCCAGGAAACGTGGTGGGAGCAGGAACAGGTAACCAGTGTTCCGCCGGGCCGCAACATTTTCAGCGCCCGCAGGTTGAGTTCCTTGTAACCGCGCAGGGCGCCGGACACAGCCCGCCTGGACTTGGCGAAGGCCGGCGGATCGAGTACGACGGTGTCAAATGTTGTGCCCGCCGTACTCCAGTCGCGAAGCAGATCGAAGGCATTGGCTTCCACCCACTCCACGGAAGCCTGGATTCGGTGCCGGTTGACCTCGAGGTTTTCTTCTGCGACCTCGAGGGCTGCGCGGGAGCTATCAACGCCGGTGACCCGGGAGCAGGTTCGGGCCAGGTGCAGCGCAAAACCACCCTGGTAGGTGCAGACGTCCAGTGCCTCGCCATGCGCATAGCGAGACGCCGCGGCGTAATTAAGGCGCTGATCCAGAAAGGCGCCTGTCTTTTGCCCGGCATTGGCGTTGTAGTGAAATGCCAGCCCGTTGAGATGGAAGATGGTCGCCAGCTGCACAATCGGCTCCGCCGAATAGAGCGGCTCCTCGCCGGGCTCGCTCAACTGCTCCAATTCCCGGATGCGCGCATCGGAACGCTCCACAATGGTCAGCGGATCGAGCTCCGACCGCAGAACATCCACGATAGCCGTCCGAATGTCCTCCCGATCCAGGGCCTTGGCCAGTATTTCCACCAGGATCAGGTCGCCGTAGCGATCGATGATCAACCCCGGCAGGCGGTCGGCCTCGCTGAAGACCAGGCGGCAGGCATTCGTTCCCTCCTGCAACATGCTGCCCCGCAGCTGAATCGCCTGGCGCAAGCGTTCGCGGAACAGCGTCATCCATGCCTGTGGCGGCAGATGAGGCTCAGTCGTTACCAGCCGAAGAGCGATCTGCGAGGTAGGGCTCCACAGCCCTGTGCCCAAGGGAAAGCCGCGATGATCCGAGACCGCAACCAGGCCTGCATCGATCTCCACTGCATGCTCGATGTCCGAACGGTAGACCCACACGTGGCCGGCACGCAGCCGATCCGCGGCCCGGCGCGAGATTACCGCTACCGGCCCCTCGCTGTAGGGGGCACGCGATGCCAAATCAGGCGGTTTGGGGATAGGGTCACGAGGCACACATCATCTTCGCACAGCGTCCAAAGGGCGTTCTGCATGCGCGCCCCTTCCTTCGCCTTCTTTTGCCGGGGCTCTGGTGACTTTCGCCCAGGCAATCTACGGCATCTCCGCTAGCCGGTCTAATGTAGGCAGCCTATAATCAGGTATGGCGACCGTTCATTCCACGCCACTCGCGACTCCTGCCGATCCGGACATATTGGCGGTGAAGTTTGCCGAGTTGCTCAACACCATCAGCAAGAATCGGCCGAGCGACGACATCGGCGTGATTCGCAAGGCGTGGGACTTTTGCGTAGAGCACCATAGCGGTCAGCTCCGCGCCTCGGGCGAACCCTATGTCCTTCATCCGCTCGAAGTAGCCCAACTGCTGGCGGAAATGAAGCTGGACTCGACGGCCATTGCCGCCGGCTTGCTGCACGACGCAGTAGAAGACACTCCGGTCACCACGGAAGACATCGCGGAACAATTTGGAGAACAGGTCGCGCACATCGTCGAAGGCGTGACCAAAATCGACAAGATCGAGTTTGCCAATCGCGAAGACCGCCAGGCTGAAAATGTGCGCAAGATGCTGCTGGCCATGGTGAGCGATGTGCGCGTTGTGCTGATCAAAATGGCCGATCGGCTGCACAATATGCGTACGCTGCAGCACCTTTCCCCCGATCGCCAGGAATCGATCGCGCGCGAAACGCTCGATATCTATGCTCCGCTGGCCCACCGCCTGGGCATGGGAAAAGTTCGCGGCGAGCTGGAAGACCTGGCCTTCCGCTATGTCGATCCCTACGGCTACGAGAAGGTGAAAAGCACGGTCGATGCGGCACGGGAAGAGGATGAGCAGTTTCTGAGCTCGGTCGAGTCTCTGCTGCATGAGCGCCTGCGCGAGAACAATATAAAAGCTCGGGTGGAATGGCGTATCAAACGGCTTTACAGCGTCTATCAGAAGCTGCAAAAACAGAAGATCACGGTCGACCAGGTGTACGATCTGCTGGCCGTCCGGGTTATCACCCCCACCGTCCAGGACTGCTATGCGGCTTTTGGCCTGATCCATTCCATTTGGCGGCCGGTACCGGGGCGAATCAAAGACTTCATCGCCATGCCCCGGCCCAATTTGTATCAATCATTGCACACCACGGTAATGGGAGAGGGCGGCCGCCAGTTCGAGGTCCAGATCCGGACTGAGGAAATGCATCGCGTTGCCGAAGAGGGGATCGCCGCACACTGGAAATACAAAGCCTCCGGCGGCCCCACCAACGCGCGAGACGAGCAGCGCCTTGCCTGGGTGCGGCAGCTGGTCGAGTGGCAGCGGGAGATGACCGATCCTAACGAGTTTCTCTCCACCCTCAAAATCGATCTTTATCCGGAAGAGGTATATACCTTCACGCCCAAGGGCAAGGTCGTGGTTTTGCCCAAGGATGCCACGCCCATCGATTTCGCCTACTCCATTCACACCGAAGTTGGAAATACCTGCGTAGGCGCGAAGGTCAACGGCCGTATGGCTCAGCTGCGCACCAAGCTGCATAACGGCGACATCGTGGAGGTGGTGACCCAGAATGGCCACACCCCCAGCCGCGACTGGCTTACCTTCGCCAAAAGCTCGCGCGCGCGCAACAAAATCAAGCATTGGCTCAACGAGCATCAGCGTGAGCGAGCCGTTGAGATCGGCAAGAAACTGCTCGATCGGGAAGCGCGTAAATACAAGGTTTCCATAAGCAAACTCACCGATACGGACTATGCCCGGGCAGCCGCCGAGTACGGACTGGCTACGACCACTGATTTGATGGCCGCCATCGGATTCGGAAAATATTCGTCGCGGCAGGTTCTGAACAAGCTATCTCCCGGACTTACGCACACCACTACGGAATCGGAGCCAGGTAAGGACGCCGGCCAGGGGCTTATGTCCGATGCCGTTAGACGCGTCCATTTGCACGGCTCTGACTCCTTGCAGGTGGAGGGCCAGGACGATCTGCTGGTCTACCGTGCACGATGTTGCAATCCGATTCGCGGCGAAGAGATCGTCGGATATGTAACCCGCGGCAAAGGCGTGGCCGTGCATGCGCGCGGCTGCCCCAACGTACAAAACCTGCTGTACGAGAGCGACCGCCGCATTTCCGTGGAGTGGGCCCAGATGGCGGATGAAAATGCCGGCCGCAAAATGACTTACCCGGTTAAGCTGACCGTGCTCTGCGATGATCGCGCCGGTATGCTGAAGGAGATGACGGCCGTCATCAGCGACGATGGCACGAATATCCGGGGCGTGGATTCCAAGTCCACAGGCGATTCAGCCATTGTCGAATTCGTTTTGGAGGCCGAGGACATGCGCCACCTGCAGCGTCTCATCACCGGTCTCAGGCGCGTCCCCGGGGTCCGCGATGTCCAGCGGGCACACAAGGTTTAGCTAGAATCAGCTCATGAACCCTTCCCCTAAGTCTGCCGTGTCCACTTCTAGCGCACCCGCGGCCATCGGCCCCTATTCCCAGGCCGTCCAGATTGGCGATTTGATCTACACCTCAGGGCAGGTTCCGCTCGATCCGTTGAGCGGACTGATGGTGGAAGGCGGCATTCGCGAGCAGACCATTCGCGTTTTCGAGAACGTCAAGGCGGTATTGGCGGCTGCGAAATGCGATCTGCAAAACGTCGTCAAGACCACGGTCTACCTCAAGAACATGAGCGACTTTGCCGCAATGAACGAAATCTACGCCACCTATCTCGCCCGGGACGGATGGATTCCGCCGGCACGGTCTACGGTCGAAGTGGCCAGGCTGCCTAAGGACGCCCTCGTGGAAATCGACGTGATCGCGCTCCGCTAGTCTCCGTGTCCGGAGAGGATTTTAGGAGCGGATTTATGGAAAAACAGCTTTCGCCTACCCCACGAAATTGTCGTCCCGACCGAAGCGTAGCGAAGTGGAGGGACCTGCCTCTTTCATGGAAAAGCAGCTTTCGCCTACCCACAAGGTTGTCATCCCGACCGAAGCGTAGCGAAGTGGAGGGACCTGCGGTTCTCTTTCATGGGAAAGCAGCTTTAGCCTACCCCACAAAATTGTCGTCCCGACCGAAGTGGAGGGATCTGCGGTTTACTAAACCGGCGATAGATCTTTATGGAACCATCGGTTCCCACGCAGACTCTGAAGCCGCCATTCCACCGGGGTTCTCGCTACAGAAACTAAGACGCCTTGACGACTTTCCCGGCTTTGATACAACTGGTGCAGACACGGATGCGCTTGTTGCCACCATTCACCTCCGCCCGGACGGGACGAAGATTGACATTCCAACGGCGCTTGCTGACGTTGTGCGCGTGCGAGATCTTGTTACCGAACTGCGGACCCTTGCCGCAGACTGAGCAAACCTGAGCCATGATGAACTCCAGCGAACCTGAATTTTTCGCAGAAACAGCCTCAGCGGCCTAAGCCGCCCTCATCCCCATATTGGAATGGCAGGCTAAAGCTCATCTCGTTGACGACAGCAAACACGCAGACGAGCCAAACTGGCGAGCCTTTAGTATATCCGCCCGCAAGGTCTTCGACAACCGGGCAGCCGCTCTGGGGAACTCCCAGAGAGGGCCCCCGAAGGCACATTGGTTGCGGTTGATAGAATCGCAGCGCGATGACTGCCCCCTCTCTAAAGTTCCGAGCGCCGTGGTCAGTCTTCTGGGCGGCTTTTGCGATTCGCGTACTCTACCTCACTCTGGCGCACACCTATCGCATACGGGCCTATGACGATCACATGTTATTTGGCGAGGAAGCGGGGCGGATCGCGCGGGCGCTTGCTACCGGCCGCGGCTTCGCCGACCCGTTTCGTGGGCATACCGGCCCGACGGCCTGGGTTGGACCCCTGTTTCCATTGATTTTGAGCGGCGTCTTCAAGCTGTTCGGCGTGTTCACGCCGGCGTCCGCGTGGGTCATTCTCACCCTGAACAGCCTTTTTTCCGCTCTTACCGCGCGCACCGTCTGGGAGATCGGAGCACGCTGCTTCAATCCCAGGGTCGCGCTGTGGTCGGCGTGGATCTGGGCGCTCTATCCGGCCGCTATGCAATACGCAGTGCGATGGGTTTGGGACACTTCGCTGACCGCTCTCCTGTTCTCCTGGGTGCTGGTTTTGGCTCTCCGCCTGCGCGCCGGGCAGAGAGCCCTCTGGAATTGGGCACTTTTCGGACTGCTTTGGGGCTTGGCCGGCCTGAGCAATCTGGCGCTGCTCGTCTTCCTCCCTGTCTGCGCGTACTGGGTG
>JBARKD010001053.1:0-9875 GCA_049800615.1 Acidobacteriaceae bacterium
AAAACGGCAAGCCCGCGCCTCGCCAGGTTTTCCGCGACCAGCCCTTCGGCCGTATCTCTTTCGGCCATAGCGACACCAACGGCGACCCCAGCGCGCCCGGCGCCATCGACGAAGGGAACCGCGCTGGGCGCCAGGCGGTTGCCCGGATTTCCTGAGGAACAGCAGAATGAAGAATGTTACTTCTGGCTCACTTGGCTAGAACTGGTCTCATAAATAGACAAATTTCGGAGAGGCCGCGCATGAGACCCGCCCTCAAAGCGGGGCTCAGGGTGCAACCAGAAGCCGCAGACCCATATCTGAGACAAGTTCTAGAAAGGCGGCGGAAGCGATAAGGCCATAAAAGGGCATTTATGACTGAGCCTTCCCTTGCCGCGCTCGAATACCGGCAGCATCTCGAGATGGAAAACAAACTTCGATTTCCCTGTCCCCGTTCGCTCTGCGATCAAAAAGCATAGGTTTCGCATGTTAGCTCGGTTCTGCCGTTGCGAAACAATAGTAACCAGGATTTACGACTCTAGATTACTTCCGTAGTGACAACGGGGTGTTTTCCGGCCTAATTTCTGGCGCAAATCGGCGCTTTGGGCAACTTTGGATACGATTCTGTCATGTGACAAGGTACAAACTTTGGAGTCTCTGAACATGAGTTGCCCCTTGGTGGCAAATTATTATGGCCGATCGGGTTGTCGGCGTCATATACTCAACGGGACTGCACGCGTCCCTCCCTCCTCTGTGCGTTGCTGTTGCTGGCGAAGTAACGGGCCCCCAAACTTGTCTGTCGTAAACGAACTGAGGCTGGAATTCGATGAATTTGCTCGCTCTAACAGCAGACTCTTACACGCGTTCGTATCGGTACCTGAAGCATGGTCCCGGTCATTTTTTCATGTATGTCTTTGGCCGATTTAGAGCCGTACGCACAATCATGGTTTGGCTATATGGGCTTAGAACCGCCACTAACTCAGTCGCCGCGGATGGGCCCACGGCCATTCAAAATATTGATATCGACGATGCGGTGCGTAACATACGTCAACGCGGATTCTACCCCGGTCTCCAGCTTCGCCCGGAAGTAACCGAGCAGTTACTTACATTTTCATCGATGGCTACCTGTTACGCCGACGGAAAATCCGATGTGCCCTTCCTACTAGCGGATAAAAGCATCGTAGAGCAGCAGTCCGGTCTGCGATTCAAGCTTGGACGGTACAACCATGCGTTGCAGGCTTCGCCGGTCTTAAAGGCTCTGGCCTCCGATCCTCAGTTGGTTACCATCGCCCGCAAATATCTCAAGGCAGATCCAGTATTGATAGGCGCGCGCATGTGGTGGAGTTTCTCCGGTCCCGCCGATGTCAAGGCGCAAAAGGAAGCGGGTCAGGGATTTCACTACGATCTTGATGGATATCGGGCGATAGCTTTCTTTTTCTATTTGACTGACGTCGGGCATGCCAACGGACCACATATCTATGTTCGTGGAACTCACGCGAAGAAAGCTTTGAAGCATATTGTTACTATCCACAAGGGGCGTAGCGACGACGAAATCGACCATCACTACGGCCGCGAGAGTCAGGTCGTTTGTTGCGGCCCGGCGGGCACCGGCTTTGCCGAAGATATATTCGGCTTCCATAAAGGCCAGCATCCAGAGAGCGGAGAACGGCTACTGGTCCAGCTGCGCTACGGCCTTCGCGACTACGGTACCGGCCTGGATGATTGAAGACCTGGCGTCTGCGGGTCGCAAACGAAGCGGGAAAACTTTTCAAAAGCCTCTACATTGCTTCAACAGTCGTGTAGAGGCTTTTTTACGCGCACTGTCGATGGGCCAAACTGCAAAATAAACTTAGTCCTGCGTGGCCAATGCGAAGAGCGGTGAGAAGAGCTGGCCGTGCTTGCCGGAGAAAGATCGGTAGCTCAACGGAAAGACTCCGGATCCCGCGCCGCTGCTTCGACAACATCAGCTTCCCGGCTCTCGATTGAGGGGACAACAACCGGTTGAAACTTCACATTCAGCCCCTGCAAACCATGTACTCGGGCAGCAAACGGATCTGCCCGAGCTTTCTTTCCTTCCGAGCCCGCCCTCAAACACCGCGCCTGGCCCGGTACCCGATCAGGTTACCGGTGTAACGGACTGCCGTTTTTATCATATAAACTTTAACCTGTGCTAAGGCATGAGACGGATTAATCGATTTTCTTTCGCCTGTCCCCTGTGGTTCTTCTTCCTGCTCCTGTTCCTTCCCATCGGAGGGCAGGCTGACGCGCAGGATTGGGTGCGCACGGGAACCAATCTGGGCGCGGCGCGCATCCGGCTGGCGGCCGCCGATTTCAATCCCGGTTCCCCCGACGTCGCCCCGCTCAAAACCACCTTCGATACCACGCTGTTCAGCGATTTGAGCAACGCCGGAATCTTCGACATGGTTTCGAAGAGCATTGCGCCCCCGGTGATGCCCGGCTCTCCCCAGCAGATGAATCTGGCGCAATGGGCCGCGGCTCCCGCCAATGCCGCCTTTGTTGCGTTCGGTTCCATCTCCGCTACCGGCGGTCGCCTCGCTGTCTTCGGCTGGCTCTTCGACGCCAAGAATCCCGAATCGCCCCAGATCCTCGGCAAACAGTACAACGAAACCGCGAGCCAGGAGAATGCCCGGTTAATTGCGCATCGCTTCGCCGACGAAATCATTACTCGCCTCGGTGGCGGCATTCCCGGCATTGCCGAAACCCATATCCTCTTTGTCGGCGCACACGGCGGAAGCAAAGAAATTTGGGAAATGGATTATGACGGCCAGGGCGCCCATCAAGTAACGCATCTGGGCTCGATTTCCCTCTCCCCGCGCGTCTCTCCGGACAACGACCGTATCGCCTTTGCCTCACTGGGACGTCAGGGCTGGGCCATTCGCATGTACTCCCTGGTGCTCGGGCGCCTGGTCAGCTTTGCCTCCATGTCTGGCACCACGCTTTCTCCGGCATGGTCGAGCGACGGAGCCAAGCTGGCGTTTTCCGGCTCTCGCTCCGGCGACCCCGAAATCTACACTTCCGACGCCAGCGGCGGGAATGTAAAGCAGATTACACGGTTCAGGGGCCCCGATGTGTCTCCGACCTGGAACCCAAAGACCAATTCTCAGATCGCCTGGTGCAGCGGCCGCACAGGCCTGCCTCAGGTCTACATCATGGATTCGGATGGAACCAACGTGCAGCGCATGACCGATGGCGGATACGCTACCTCCCCGTCCTGGTCTCCGAACGGCCAATACCTCGCGTTCTCCTGGAACCGGAAGTATGGCCCTGGAGCGCCAGGCGGCCAGGATATCTACATCATGGACATTGCCAGCAGGCGCTGGACCCAGCTCACCCACGACGCTGGCCGTCAGGACTTCCCTTCCTGGTCACCCGATAGCCGGCACATCGTTTTTCAACGGGAAAATGGCGGAGGCGCTGAAATATGGACGATGCTGGCCGACGGCACAGAACAGCATCGGCTGACGCCAGGCACCGGCAACTCAATGCCCAACTGGAGCTGGAAATAGCCGTTTCGATTGAAGGAGAAAACGTGAAAACCCCGCATTACCATCATTTTGCTTCCCTGATCGCCGTTGGTGCTCTAACCCTCGTTGCCGGTTGCCATAAGAAAGCGGCCCCGCCCCCACCGCCTCCTCCGCCGGCTGCGACTTCGCCCGCTCCCACGGCTACTATCTCGGTCACCCCCGACACGGTCAGCCCAGGTGGTGGTGGCGCCGTCATCGCATGGAAGACCACCGATGCCACGGACATCTCCATTGACGGGATCGGGACCGTAAACTCCTACGGGACGCAGAACGTCAACCCGACGCAGTCCACGACTTATCACCTGGTCGCGCGTGGGCCCGGAGGCTCTACCGATGCTACTGCTCGCCTGACGGTGACGGCGCCGGCTGGGCCACCGCAGAACGCGATGGAAAATATCGACGAGCAGACGTTTGAGCAGAACGTCAAGCCTGCGTTCTTTGACTACGACAGCTACGACATCCGTCCGGATGCGCAGACAACGTTGGCGCAGGATGCCGGTTTTCTGGCCGCGCACCCAACGCTCAAGGTAGTCATCGGCGGATACTGCGACGATCGCGGCTCGGCTGAATACAACCTGGCTCTGGGCGAGAACCGCGCCAATGCCGCCAAGCAGGCTCTCGTGAATGGAGGCATCGCCCCCGATCGTATCCGCACCGTAAGCTACGGTAAGGAAAAGCAGTTCTGCACAGAACAGAATGAGGCTTGCTGGCAACAGAATCGCCGCGCCGGTTTCTCGCTCGATAAATAGAGGAAGACTAGACTAGACACAGAAGAGCCTAAGAGGACTGCGGAAAAACTCGACCTTCAAGTTTTTCCGCAGCCTCTGTTCGGGCCCCTTCTTCATCAGGGGAGCACCATGCATAAACGAATCGTCGCACTCACTGCCGTTGCCCTCTTCGCCTTGCCTCATGCCTTCGCGGTCTCCAAGGAGATGGTTCAGTTGCAAACCCAAGTGCAGCAATTGCAGGACATGGTGCAGCACTTGCAAACCTCTAATGACGAGCGCATGGGCGTCATCGTAAACCTGGTGCAGCAGAATACTGACAACGTGAACCGCATGATGGCTGCGATGAATGCGCTGCAGACGACGCTAAAAACGGAAGGCGAGCAGCGAGGGTCGAGCAACACTCAACTCTCCTCGCAGATCCAAGCCTTGAACGATTCCATCGACGAGCTCAAAACGCGGGTTGCCAACCTGACCACGCAGGTGCAAAGTTTGCAGGGCCAAATGCAGAATGTGAATGGGATGCCAGGTCAGCCCGGGGCAGGAGCGCCGCCTCCTCAGGGAGCCATGCAGGGCAACCCAGGACCCGGGGGACAGGCTATGGCCCCGGCCATGCAGGCGCCCCAGGCGCCCCCTGTGGATCAGCTCTACCAGAGCGCTCTGCGTGATTACAACTCGGCCAAGTACACGGTTGCGATTTCTGAGTTCAGTGATGTCATTCGCTATTACCCGCAAGATCCGCTAGCCGGCAACGCCCACTACTACCTGGGTGAAATCAACTATCGCCAAGGCAAATACGCCGACGCGGTGAAAAACTACGATGCCGTGCTGGAACAATATTCCGGCAATGCCAAGGCCCCTGCCTCCGAATTGCGCAAGGGCGAGTCACTGGTTGCCATGGGTCAGAAAGACGCCGGCGTCCGTGAACTGCGCACTCTTGTCCAGCGCTATCCGCAGACGCCCGAGGCCCAGGAAGGCCGCAGCAGACTAAATGGGATGGGAGTCCACATCTACGCGGCCAAGCCCAGCGCATATCCATCGACGACTCCCTAGTTTCACGGAAATACCCTCTCACGGCCGCCACACTTTTATGCGCTTCCTTCCTGTCAATTCTTTCCATGCAGTCGCCCCTCTGTTAGCCCTGGTTCACTTTCCAGGCACAAATCACCCAGGGCAAAAAGGTCTCTTTCGTCACCGGCCCTTCGCTGGACGTCACTTCCGCTCCGGTGCTATCGTTGCCAACGGCGTTCGAAGCCGGCGGCGTCTCGCCGTGAAAATAATTTCCTGCCGGCCGCGCCGGAGGTATTTATCAAATGGCAACCATCCCTGTTGATACACGTATCAATTCGAAAACTGCGGAATTCTTATCCCGGCAACACCGGATGCTCATTGATGGACGCTTCGTCCAGGCCGCATCCGGCAAAACATTCCCGGTCTACAATCCCGCCACCGGTGAAGTCATCGCCCAGGCGCCGGAAGCCGAGGCGGAAGACATCAACCGCGCCGTAATGGCAGCGCGCAAGGCCTTCGATGAAGGACCATGGAGCAAGATGTCCACCTCGCAACGCGGCGCGCTCATCTGGAAGCTTGCCGACCTGATCGAGGCAAATCTCGAAGAGTTTGCGGAGCTTGAATCGGTCGATAACGGGAAGCCTTTCTCCGTCGCGAAAGCGGCCGATGTACCGCTGACCGTCGATATGTTCCGCTACATGGCCGGCTGGGCCACCAAGATCTCAGGCTCAACGCTCAACTTCTCCACTCCGGGCGCTTTCCATTCCTACACCATGCGCGAGCCGATCGGTGTGGTCGCTCAGATCATTCCTTGGAACTTCCCGCTGCTGATGGCTGCCTGGAAGTTAGCCCCGGCTCTCGCTGCCGGCTGTTGCATCGTGCTCAAAGTGGCCGAGCAGACTCCGATGTCGGCTCTGCGATTGGCGGAACTGATCGATCAGGCAGGATTCCCGGCAGGTGTGGTGAACATCATAACTGGCTTCGGGGAAGGCGCCGGCGCGCCCTTGGCCGCCCACCCCGCGGTCGACAAGATAGCCTTCACGGGTTCCACGGAAGTGGGCAAGCTTATCGTGAAAGCTTCCGTCGGCAACCTGAAGAGGGTGACGCTCGAGCTCGGCGGCAAGAGTCCGGCCATCATTTTCCCTGATGCCGACCTGGAACGCGCTATTCCCGGAACAGCCAGCGCTATCTTCTTCAACCAGGGACAGTGCTGCTGCGCCGGGTCCCGCCTCTTCGCCCACGAAAGCGTGTATGAAAGAGTCTTGCAAGGGGTAAGCGACATCGCCGGCAAGATTCAAATGGGCCACGGGACCGACCCCAAGACGGAGATGGGACCGCTGGTCAGCGAGGAACAATTCGACAAAGTCACCGGCTATATCAACTCCGGTATCGACGAAGGCGCCAGGGTAATGACCGGCGGCAAACGCCACGGCGAGCGTGGATACTTCGTTCAGCCCACCGTGCTCACCAATACCAAGCCAAACATGAAGGTCAGGCAGGAAGAGATCTTCGGTCCGGTTGTCTGCGCCGAGTCCTTCTCCGATGCGGATCTGGATCGTGTAGCGCGGGAGGCAAACGACAGCGTTTACGGCCTTGCCGCCAGCGTCTGGACACGGGATCTCAGTACTGCCCACAAAATGGCGCGGCGCCTGCTTGCCGGCACGGTCTGGATCAATTGCCACAACGTCTTCGACGCTTCCCTGCCCTTTGGCGGCTATAAGCAATCCGGCTGGGGTCGCGAGATGGGCGAAGAAGCACTCCACAATTACACACAGGTGAAGGCCGTCACGGCGGCACTGTAGAACGTGTACCTCCGGACCGGAAGAACTTCGGTCCGGAGGACAACACTCAAGACAAATCCCTCATCTTTAGAGCACAATGCCAAAACAGCCTTCTTTCGATAGTGACCGCGGCAAGGGAGCGGTTGAAGAGGAAACCAGCAGTCGCTCCACCAGCGGCAGGCCCAACCTATCTGACCAGTTGGGTCACCGTGACGAAGACGAATTGATCAAGGATGCCGATACCGATTTTCCGGAGCCCGGATCGAATCCGGAACATAGCGGAGAACGCGGCTAGCCTTTTCTTAGGCGTATGCCTGCTCGGCGCTTCCGCAGCCACGACGGTGCAGGTTCGCCTCTCTCCCGGCCCCCGCTTGGTGGGAACCCGCGAACCCAGCTCAGGAAGCGGTTCCGTCACGGCCACCCTCAAGGGGAGTACCCTTACTCTCCACGGTTCCTTTCAGGGGCTGCGCGCACTTCCAACCGTCGCTAACCTGCATATGGGCTCCCTGCCCGGCGTTCGTGGGCCGGCCATTTTCCGACTCACCCTCTTTCCTGGGATCAGTGGCACAGTCAGTGGTGATGTGCAGCTTTCTCCTGACCAGCTTTCTGTCTTTCACAAGGGTGGTCTTTATATCGAGATCGATAGTGACAGAGCCCCGGAGGGCGACCTTTGGGGTTGGATTATTCCGCAATAAGCCTCGACATGCTGTACGCTGTTGTGCGCGTGAGAAAGATCAATAGAGGCGTCGTGCTGGCGAGCGCTTTCCTGTGGGGCATCGTCGCCTCGGCCCAGCAAGATACGGGCCCTTTTACCGCCTCACAAGCCTCGCAGGGCCATGCCGAGTACTCCGCCGCCTGCGCTTCCTGTCATCATGAGAATTTGTCCGGCGGTGGCGAGGCGCCCTCACTCGCAGGCGGTAACTTCATCAAGGCCTGGGGCGACCATTCTACCCGCGAACTGTACGACTATCTCCGGGCGGCGATGCCCCTGGGCCAAGGCGGGAGCCTGAGCAATCCACAATATGAAAACATTGTCGCTTTCCTGCTCCAGGCAAACGGCGCTACGCCAGGCGGCAGGCCGTTCACGCCGGAATCAGATGTGAAAATAAGCACTATCGCCAGCGGCCAACTGACGGGCAACGTTGGTTTTCAAACCGAGGCCGCGCCTCCCCTGCACACCGGCCTAACCGTTGCAGGGCAAGTACCGGCCTACATGCCGGTCACCGATGTCATGCTCCTTCATCCCCCAGGCGACGACTGGTTGATGTTCCGGCGTAATTATCAGGGCTGGAGCTACAGCCCCCTCACCCAGATTAATACCCACAATGTCAGATACCTGCAGCTGAAATGGGCCTGGGCCATGAACGAGGGCGGCGCGAATGAAGTTACACCCATCGTGCATGACGGCATCATGTTTCTCTCCAACACGGACAACATCGTGCAGGCGCTCGACGGCAAAACCGGCAAGCTGATCTGGGAAAACCGCATTGGACCGCGGTCCCCGCATCTTTACGGCGGCAACCGGAGTCTCGCCCTCTATCAAAACAAGGTATTTGTCGCAACCACGGATGCGCATTTGCTGGCTCTCGACGCGCGCACGGGGCAAGTCGTCTGGAAGGTTGCCATTGGCGGCAAAGGCCACAACCAGACCGGCGGTGTGATGGTGATTCATGGAAAGGTTCTGGTCGGCCTCACCGGCTGCAGCGCATTCGGAACCGAGAAATGCGCCATTAGCGCGTTCGACGCTGCCACCGGCGTACAGGATTGGCGCTTCTCTACCGTCGCCCTCAAGGGAACGCCGGGAGGCGATACCTGGAACGGCCTGGACGATCTTTATCGCGCGGGCGGAGAGGCCTGGATCGCCGGCACGTATGATCCTGAGCTCAATCTCACGTATTGGGGCATTGCCCAGGCCAAGCCGTGGATGCGCGCCAGCCGCGGAACCGCCAATGGGGCGGCACTCTACACCAGCAACACGGTCGCGCTCGATCCCGACACCGGCAAGTTGAAATGGAATTTCAGCCACGCACCGGGAGAGTCGCTCGACCTGGACGAAGTATTCGAGCGGGTGGTGATCGATCACGGCTCGCAGAAGACGCTAATGACGATTGGCAAAACCGGAATTCTGTGGAAGCTGGACCGCACCGATGGCAAATTCCTCGCGGACCGCGAAACCGTGCTGCAAAACGTGTTCTCAAGCATCGACCCCAAAACTGGCGCCCCCACGTATCGTGACGACATCCTGCTCGGCAGAACCAATGAATGGATTCAGTCCTGCCCCAGCCCGGAAGGGGGACACAATTGGCAAGCGATGAGCTACTACCCACCTGACGACTTGCTGATCATCCCGCTGTCGCAGAGTTGTGACGAGATGAATGGGCATGAAGTCGAACACAAAGCCGGCTCGGGGGGAGTGGCCGCGGCAGTCCGCGTCTACGAGATGCCGGGAACCGGCGGCAATATGGGTAAGCTCGCCGCCTACGACACTAAGACGATGAAAGAAGCCTGGTCCGTGCAGCAGCGCGCCCCATTCCTCACCGCGGTGCTCTCGACTGCCGGCGGAATCGCCTTTGTGGGCGATTTCGACCGCACCTTTCAGGCCGTGGATGTGAAGAGCGGAAAATGCCTTTGGAAAACCCGGTTGGGGACCACGGTACAGGGTTATCCCGTTTCTTTCAGCATCGCCGGCACGCAATATATTGCGGTGACCACTGGCCTGGGCGGCGGCAGTCCGGAAAACATGCCCAACGTGATCCTGACCGAGGTGCACCGCCCGGAAAGCGGCCAACAGCTATATGTGTTTGCTCTGCCGGAAGAAATGGCAGGCGGGTCTGGGA
>JBARKD010001054.1:0-8363 GCA_049800615.1 Acidobacteriaceae bacterium
GTCCCAAAGAGCTTTACCGCCAGCCTGGCGTACGAGTTTCCCGGACGCGACTTGCACAATTTCTATGAGAGAGCCTTGTTGGGCGGGTGGACGATCAGCGGGGTAACGACCGCGCAAGCCGGCACGCCATTCTCGCTGGAGACGACAGCAGCCTTCGTTCCCATGGCAAGCGCATTGCCTTCCCAGGGCGGAACCTGCACTCCCACACCGCCTGCGACCACATGCGGCACAGATATCACCAACCCTTCGGCCGCGGGAACCTACCTGGCCAATGGAGTCACCAACACACTGGTAAACATTCCTGCCGGCCTTAAGAAAACGGGATTCAACCGCGCTCAATGGAAATATGGCGTCTTCTCTTCTCTTGGCTATACCAACAACAGTATCCCTAACTACACCATCGCGGCGAATGGACCCGGCTTCACCAACCCGACGGGCTATGGCGCTAGCCCCGTGTACAGCAACCAGGGCTATAACTCATTCCAGGGGCCGGGCTATCTCGCGCTGGATAGCGCCCTGCACAAAAAGATTCTGCTGCCGTGGTTCCGATCGGAAGAAAGCGTCTTGACGCTAGGCATAGAAGGGACCAATGTGATCAACCGCGCCAACCTTACGGGGCCGGCTTCGTACGACCTGAATACGGTCAGCACATTTGGGCTCGGAGTGTCGCAGGGCGCGAACCAGGCGCGGATCTTCCAGGTTATGGGCCGGTTCCAGTTCTGAAAAGATGCTTAAGGCATGAGGCGCATGATCCCGCTGGCCGCCAGCTCGGGTTGCAAGAAACTGCCGGCGGTTCCGCTGAGAGCCTCGGCCGCCAGATAGCCGCTGCGTACCGCCCCCTCCATCGTTGCCGGCCAGCCGGTTGACACCCAATCCCCAGCCAGGAAAATCCGGGGCCACGGACTTTGCACCGAGGGTCTAACCAAGTCGAGCTGAGGACGAATCGAATAGGTGGCGCGAACTTCCTTGACCACCGTTGCCTTGACGAGCTTCGCCCCCGCTAACAGAGGCAAGAACTCCCCCAATTCCCGCAACGCCAGGTCGATAATTTCCTGGCGGTGCATGTTGATCAAAGACTTCGACGCACTCACCACCAACTCGATGTAGCTGCCCGGCTCCCCGCGCCTCTTCTCCGGCTGCAAGCGTGATTTATGAAACATCCACTGGATCGTTCTATCCAGCAAAATCGCATGTTCCAGATCGCTGACCTCGCGGTCAAACCACAGGTGGATGCCAGTGATGGGTGAGTGTTCAAAGCGCTCCAGCCTGCTCGCCAAACGATCTGCCTCCAGGTTCGTCGGCAACCCAGGCAGCAGCTTCACGACCCCTTCAAACGCCAGCGCCAGAACAATGCTATCTGCCGTGAACCCCTCACCTTGTGTCACCACGGACCATTCCTGCGTGTCTTCCAACCAGTGAAACGCCTCGGGAGCAGAGTTAAACTCCACACGGCCGCCGCGGCTTTCGATGTAGTCCTTTGCATGCCCATACAACTCGCTGAGGGGAATCGTGGGCACACCGAACAGCCCCGCAGCCGGAGAAAGTAACAGCGACTTGCGCATCACCTGCCCGGCGTAATGCACCGACATGTACTCCGGATCCTCATTCAGCGCGCTGACCAGCACCGGTTTCCAAAAGCGCTCGATGGCTGCGCGCGTTTGTCCGTGCCGCGCCATCCATTGCGCAAAATTCTCTTCCGTATCTTCAGGGACACCGGTTAGAAATGCGCTCATCCCCCGTCCGATGGCCAGCTTGTCGGCAAGAGAGAATGCCTGCGCGCGCAGAAAGGCAGGCAGATCGTGGAGCGGAGCGGGGAGAGACGATGGCTTGAGGATACTTCTGCGCCCGCCGGGCTCGAGGAACGTGAGCCGGTCAAACCAGCGGATGGCGCCGCTGACGCCCAACCTGCGGTAGAGATCGATGAGGTTGACGCAGTTCCCCAGCAGCACGTGCTGGCAGTTGTCGATCACCTCGCCAGTGCCAGGATGTTCGTAGGAGGAAGCGCGGCCCCCCAGGTAGCGCCGCTTCTCGAGAAGCCGCACCCGGTAACCTGCGTCGGCCAGAGCGCACGCCGCGGAGATCCCCGCCAAGCCCCCTCCAACGACGATGACCGATGAGCCCTTCAGGCCCACACACCCTGCGCCAGAGTCTTGAACAAGCCGGCTCCCAATATGCTCAGCTTCTCATAAGCCGGAACGCGAACCCGCGCCGAAAAAACATCGAAATTGCGCTGTTCGATATGGCGCAATAAACGATGGTAAATCGTGACCAGAACCCACATGGCCGCCCGGCTGTCGGGCGAGATTAACGGCAGCAAGGCCTCCGCGGATTTGTAAAAGCGCCCCGCGCGTTCCGCCTGGATGGCCAGCACCTGGCGCTGCTGCGGTGTCATCTGCTGGCCGTTGGAGATGGCGCTCATGGAATTCGCTGCCACGCCGCAGCGTTCCAGATCTTCCAGGGGCAGATAGAGCCGGCCGCGCTCCGCGTCTTCCCGCACGTCGCGAAGGATGTTCGTCAACTGAAAAGCGATGCCGGTCTCTTCCGCAAGCTTCTCCGCGCTCGGATCGAGATACCCGAAGATCCGGATACAGACCAGGCCGACCACGGAAGCCACCAGGTAACAGTATCGGTACAGGTCGGGGAACGTGGCGTATACCGCATTCCTCGGTTCGAGATCGGTGGCTGTGCCTTGCACCAATTGATCCAGCAACTGTGACGGAATCGTGAACCGGCGTTGCGCATCGAGCATGGCTATGAAGACCGGGTCGCTCGTGCCGGCGCCCGCCTGGGCCTGGTGCCATTCCTCAAGCCACGTCTCGAGTTTTACGCGCCGGTCGGCGATGGAAAGCGATTCGTCATCGGACAGATCGTCCGCTTGTCGCATGAACGCGTAAACCGCACAAATCGCGTCCCGCTTGTTGGCCGGCAGCGCGACAAAGGCATAGAAGAAATTCTTGGCTCGTTTGCGCGCGATGGCTCGGCAAGCCGCATAGGCCGCCTGTAGCTCTGCCGTCATGCCCTTCCTCTTGTCAGCCCGAGCGAAAGCTTGCCGCAAAGCGCTCGCGTTACCAACGCAAACTTCCGGCTCTTCGAGATCGCCGGACGCCGGCTCAACACGTCATACCGCCTGCGCTCGATGGCACGCAGAATCTCCAAACCTCCGCGGCTGAACAAGTCCAAGTCGAGCGACAACTCACGGTCTACCTTGCCGATCAGCGGCAAGCCTTTGTGGAAGAGGTCGCGAGTGTAGCCGACCTCATACCGCAGGAGCTCGCGGAAATCTGGCGTTGCCTCGCGCCGGGCAATGGTCGCCTCCTGCACGCCATAACGCTCCATATCCCGAAGCGGCAGATAGATCCTTCCGCGCGCGTAATCGGAGCTTACGTCTTGCCAGAAATTGGCCAGCTGCAAAGCGGTACAGGTGAAATCAGACAGGGCAAACATCTCCGGTTCGCGGTAGCCGCAGGCGTACAAAACCAGCCGCCCCACGGGATTGGCGGAATATTCGCAGTATCCCAGCACCTCGTCCATCGTCCCGTAACGAGTCACGGTCTGGTCCTGGCGAAAGGCCACCAGCAAATCCGCAAAGGGCTTTTGCGGGATACCGCATTCGCTTATGGTTTCGGCCAGCGCAACAAAGACCGGATGCCGCGCCTCGCCTCGATAACATGCGTCCAGTTCCTTGCCCCACTCTCCCAATAGCGTCAGCGACTGCTCGCGATCGCCCACCTCGTCACCCAGGTCATCGGCGATGCGGCAGTAAGCATAGATGCTATAAAAATGCGGCCGCAAGCGCTCCGGAAGGAACCACGAGGCCACATGAAAGTTCTCGTAGTGGGTGGTGGCCAGCCGCCGGCAATAGGCGCGGGCCGCCTCCAGGGAAGGACGCTCGGCGGGAATGCGGTACTCCGCCGGCAACTGCGACCAACCGCGTTCCAGCAGATCCCGTTGATCCTGAGCGCTCTCGACTGTCATCTTGGCCCGCCTCAGGGAATGATTGCCGTCTTGATGCCGTTGGAATGATCCTGCAGCCGGCGCAGCACGGTTTCCAGGTCCGAAAGCTGAGCTCGGCCCGTAATGTACTCGCTGCACTTGAATCGCCCGCTGGCCAATAGGTCAAATGCCTTGCGGCACGCGGCTGGCGTATGGTGAAAACTCGCCTTGAGCGAGATGTCGTTGTAGTGCAAGCGGTTGGTGTCGATCTCCACCTTGGTTCCGGCGGCGCAGCCGCCAAAGAAATTGACCGTGCCCCCACGCCGAACCATGTCCACCGCCCACTGCCAGGTCTGAGGCGTGGCTACCGCTTCAATGGCGACATCTACACCCCTGTGATCCGGCGTCAGGCCGCGCACGGCAGCAACGGCATCGATGACTGCCGATGTCTGTACCACCTCACTCGCGCCAAAGGTCCTTGCTGCTATCACCTGCTCGTCGCGTTTGACGACGGCAATTACCTTCATGCCAGAGAGTTGAGCCACATGCATGAACATGAGGCCTATTGGTCCCGCCCCGATCACGACGACACTATCTCCGCTCTGCGCCCCAGTCTCCTCCAGGCCGCGCACCACGCAGGCCAGCGGCTCGGTCAATGCCGCGTGCTCGAGGGGCAGGCTTTCCGGAACGATAAGTGTGTTCTTCGACACAATGCGCGCCGGAATGCGGATGTACTCCGCATATGCGCCGTTATTAAAGAGCAGATCTTCGCATAGATTTTCCTGCTTGCGCACGCACCAGTAGCACGCTCCGCACGGCGCCGAGTTCAACGCCACGACCCTCATTCCAGGCTTGAAGCTTCGGACACCAGCGCCGGTCTCATGGATCACTCCAGCCAGTTCATGCCCAAAGAGCGCCGGCGGCGCGATCATCTTGGCATGGTACCCTCGGCGGAAGACTTTCAGGTCGGTGCCGCAAGTCAGCGCGGCGTGAACGCGGATTACGATCTCCCCCTTGCCGGCGGCGGGGATAGGAACCCGTTCGATTCTGACGTCTTCTTTGCCGTAGAGAACGGCCGCGTTCATCTCAGATAACATGCTCTTTTATTTTCGCCCAATCCGGGCCTACGTGCCTTCAATCACAATCTTCATCGAGGTGGCCTTGGGCTCGGAAGCCGCTGCGATCGCCTCCACCGCCTCCGCTAACGGAAAACGATGCGAGACCAGCCGGGTCAGATCGAGTCCCTCGCCATATCCCTCAAAAACGTGCCGGAGCGCCTCCTCCTGAACATCCACCGAGGCGCTATAGGACCCCAGCAGCGTCTTTTCGTCCACGCAGACCGCCGCTGGGTCGATTTTTGCTTCACCATGCTGGGTCTGGGCGAACAGCAAAACCCGGCCCCCGGGGCGGGCAGCGTCCATCGCCGCCCGGATCAGCGCGTTGCCCCCAACGGCGAGAATGACAGCATCCGCTCCCCGGCCTTCTGTAGCCGCGCGCACAACTTCGACCACGTCTTCCTGCGAGGCGTCGATGGCCGCATCGAGTCCAAACCCGGCAGCTATGGCGAGCCGCTGCGGATACAGATCCGACGTGAATACCCTCGCCCCGGACCTCTTGGCCAGGGATGCCAGCATGATACCGATGGGGCCCTGGCCGATCACCAGAACCGTTTCGTCGGGGTCAAGATTCAGGCTACGGACGCCCTTCAGGCAGGTGTTCAGGGGCTCAACGAAAACCGCCTGGGCAAAAGGGACGCCGTCCGGAATCCTGATCAGCCCCGTCTTCACAATCCAGTCCATCGCTCGCACATACCCGGCGAAGCCACCGCCGGAAGGCTCATATCCCCCGGTACAACCAACCCGCTTGTAAACCGGGCACTGGGCAAATGTTTTTTTGCGGCAGTAGTAGCACTTGCCGCACGGAATATGGTGAAACACCGCCACCCGATCCCCCACAGCAAATCCCTCGACCGCGGAACCCACAGCGGCAATTGTGCCTACCGTCTCATGGCCGAAAATGCGCGGCGCGGAATGCGATCCCGTGTGAATCTTTTTCAAGTCAGTGCCACAGATGCCGCAGCTATGCATCTTGATGAGCACTTCGCCCTGAGCGATCGCCGGCACCGGCACCGTTTCCATGCGTACATCATTGACGCCGTGATAAACGGCAGCCTGCATGAACTCCGGAACTCGGAGGGACTGTTCCGGTTCCTTCTCGGTCGCAATCTGTGTCATATCCACCTTTAAACTCCCCGCCCATGGCGCCTACTTCAGAGTCCGCGTGAAAACTGCGCACTGACCTCTCACGCAGACACTTCAGCCGTAAACCTCGGCCTTGCCTCGGGCCTGTACACCCCTTATGAGTGGTATGAGAGCGGCAGCCAGTGCCACTGCGCCGACCTTCCCGTTTCTGCCTACACGCGCCAGGCTGGGCCAATATTGCGGCCGGAGAGCGACATAAGCGAGGAAGGCGGCAAGCTGGAGGCGCCCCTGGTTGTTAGTGTAACGGCTGAAGTCCGGCAGCCTTTCGCCCGCTACATCGGAAACCGCCTTTAGGCAATAAAAGTCGGTTCCCTGCCGGCTGGCAAACCTGGCCACGGCCGCTGCCTCCATATCCACCAGCACCGCCTGGTACCCCTCGCCCAGCTCCTGCTTCTCCGGAGCCAGCGCCACATGATCAAGGGTCACAATGCGCAGCGGCCCAGCGTACCCCTCACGCTCAGGCGAATGAGTCATGAACCTCTCTCCGGTTGCGCCATCGATGACTTCATTCAATACATATGCCTGGCCCGGCTGCATACCGCAGGAGAGCGCCCCCGTCCAGCCGATCGATATAAGGGCGTCCAGCCGACCCACCTGGATAGCGATACCACAGGCCCTCTCCGCGGCATCCTTGCCCATTCCAGCGCAGACCGCGATGCATGCCGATCCATCAATAGCTCCCTGCCATGCCTCCGCCCCTTTTGCCGCACGCAGCTGCTTCCATCCCCGCACCAGTGGCTTCAACTCGGCAGGCAGCGCAGCAATGATTCCAATCTGCTTCATGCCGGAGGCGCGTAGCCATGCGCGCGAAACCACTCAATGGCCGACCGGAGAGCCGTATAGACCGGCGCCACGCGAAATCCGAGGTCACGCTCCGCCTTGGCCGAGGAGACGAACATCATTTTCTTGCCCATACGAACGGCCTCTACCGTCGCCCGCGGTTCGCGTCCCCGCAGCTTGCCGGTAATGGTCTGATCCCAAAGCGCGAACATCATGGCCACGGTATGGGGAACACGCATCGTC
The DNA here is from genome assembly GCA_049800615.1 of Acidobacteriaceae bacterium. Taxonomy (GTDB): domain Bacteria; phylum Acidobacteriota; class Terriglobia; order Terriglobales; family Acidobacteriaceae; genus PALSA-350. The sequence continues at coordinate 7,218 of JBARKD010001054.1, forward strand.
GGCGAAGGCAGCCCGGTCATCGCGGACATCTTGTCCAACACCTGCTTTAAGGTCAGATTCTCACCGCCAAGAATGTACCGCTCGCCAGGGCGGCCTCTCTCTAACGCATCGACGTGGGTTCTCGCCACTTCGTTGACATCCACAAGGTTCAGTCCGGTATCCATATACGCCGGGAATCTCCGGTTCAGAAAATCCACCACGATGCGACCCGTCGGGGTGGGCTTTACATCGCGTGAACCAATGGGCGTAGTCGGGTTCAGTATCATCACGTGCTGCCCTGTACGTGCTGCGGCGACAGCCTCCTGCTCGGCCAGATATTTTGAGCGCTTGTAGTGCCCGATCATGTCGGCCAGAGAAACAGGACTCGCCTCATCCGCCAGCCTCCCATTGGGCAGAAAACCCATCGTGGCCACGCTGGAAGTGTAGACCACGCGCGGCACATTTTGCTCGCGCGCCAGGCGCAGCAACTCACGGGTACCCCCCACGTTGACGGCCAGCATCTCCTCCGGATTGGTCACCCAGAGACGGTAATCGGCCGCTACATGCATGACCGCGTCACAGCCGGCTACGGCGCTGCGCAGGGCCTCTGCCTGCAGAAGGTCGCCTGTGACCAAATCCGCGGGAAGGTCCGCCAGGTTTTCCAGCTTGCTGGTGGAACGAATGAGAAGACGTAAATCAGCGCCGCGGCGGGCCAGCTCCTGCGCTACATGGCTCCCGACGAACCCGGTAGCCCCTGTGACAAAAACTCTCAGACCTTGACCTCAATCTCTTGACCTCAATCTCAGGACCTCAAATCTCAGGAGCGACGGGACAGAACCCATATCCCTCCAACACCGAAGTTTCGGTGCAGCCACCGAGGCTTCGGTGCAGCGCGGCGCCCCATTCAAGCCCCGCTGTTGAGCGTGAGTGGCGTTGTTCCTGAATCCATCTGTAAGACAGGGCTACTTCACAGCAAAATCTAGTCCAGCGCTTCAGGATGCAGGCCAAAGCCCTTCTCCCCGGCGGCCCTTTTTTCCTTCCACTTGTTCACCCAGGCTTCCCAACTTGCCCCGGCCGCGCGATCCTTGCCGCTGAAATTCAGACCTGCAATATCGCTGTAGGCAATGGAACGCTTGTCCGGCGAATCCTTGGGAAAAAGCCGCACCC
>JBARKD010001055.1:0-1567 GCA_049800615.1 Acidobacteriaceae bacterium
CAGCTTGGAAGCTGGTTCCCGGCCGAGTACGATCGGCCCGGCAGTGCACACGTGGTCATGCTCAGCGACGATCTCTGGCGCCGCCGTTTCCACGCTGATCGGGACATTGTGGGCAAGACGATCCATCTCGACTCGGAAGGCTACGAAGTGGTCGCGGTAATGCCCAAGGGCTTCAATTTCCCGCTCAAACTTGGAACCAACGCACTACTCCCCACCGATCAGATGCAATATTGGGTGCCTTTGCCCATTGACCTCGAAAAAGAGGTGCGCGGCAACCCAAACGCCGGTGTGATTGCAAGACTCAAGCCGGGTGTTTCGCTCGCCGAAGCGCAAACCCAACTGGACGCCGCGTGCCTTCGATTACAGCAGGAGTTCCCCGCAACCAACCGCGGACTCAGTGCGCACCTGTCCTCCCTGCGCGAACAGACGGTTCGTCAAACAAACACACCTTTGCTCGCTCTCCTGGCGGCCGCTGGACTCATCGTCCTTCTGACTTGCGCGAACATTGCCAGCCTTCTGCTCGCTCGGGGCGAGTCCAAAAGCGCTGAGCTGGCTATCCGGATGGCCCTCGGCGGAACTGCCTCACGCATCGCCCGGCTGCCGATTCTCCAAAGCATTTTGTTGTGCGGCTGCGGCGGTTTACTCGGCATCCCCTTGGCTATTGCCGGCGTGCACGTCCTGCTTCGTCTTGCTCCTGTCGACGTTCCACGTCTGGCCAACACCAGCATCGATGGGAAAGCGGTGCTCTTTGCCGTGGCCCTGGCGCTTGGCAGCGGACTGTTCATCGGGGCTCTCAACGCGCTGCAGGTTCTTAAGCGGTCCCCACGCAATGTTCTCTCTGACGCATCGCGGACCCACGCAGGACGGCCACGCACCTGGCTGCGCAGCTCGCTCGTTGTCTCTCAGGTCGCACTTGCCCTGACCTTTCTCAGCGGGACAGGACTCATGCTGCGTACCTTCCTCAATCTTGTGTCCTCCGACACCGGTTATGAAGCCAAGGATGTCTTCTACGGTGTCACGGTGCTTCCCCACACGCAATACGCCCAATTCGAGAAGCGACAGTTGTTCTTCAATCGAGTTCTCGCCAGGCTCCGAAGCACGCCGCATGTAGAATCGGCGGCTGTATCGACCGGCTTTCCTTTCGTCGGCCAGTACGACGACGTAAAAGCCCAATCCACCGAGATGGCCGCCGGCAACCGGGATTCGGGCGTGAGCGCCGATTTCAATGCTGTCTCCGCGGGCTACCTCGAAGCCATGGGCGTTCGTTTGCTCCGCGGTCGCTTTGTGTCCGAAACCGACACCGCGAGCACGCCCAAAGTCGCGGTCATCGACGAGAATATGGCCCACGCGTTGTGGCCTGGCAGCGATCCGCTCGGCCGATCGATCAACACCAGCGATCCTCAGCACCCCATCTGGCGCCAGGTAGTGGGCGTCCTGGCACCCATGCGGAATGTGTCGCTCGATCTTGTTGCCCGCCCTGGGGTCTTGGTTCCGCTCGACCAGACCACGGGCAATGTGAACTTTGTCGTCATCAAGACCACGTTGGCGCCGAACCAGGCTGCCGAGT
>JBARKD010001056.1:0-1974 GCA_049800615.1 Acidobacteriaceae bacterium
GGATAAAACGCGCATCCTGGCTGCGCTGGCAGAAATTGAACAGAATCCCTTTCAAGGCGACATCCGCAAGCTACAGGGGCTTCCAGGTTTTCGCCGGCCGTGGGTGATTGGCGTATCTTCTTCGAGATTATTCCCGAAGGCAAGCAAGTTGTTGTCGCCGCGATTGAACGGCGTACATCAACAACATATTGAGATCAACTCGCTTTCGTCCAGTCCTCAATCTTCAGTTGCTTCACGCGGTGAAAGACGCGGTCGTGGGTGACCAGAATTGCTTGCGCGGCAAGAGCTTGGGCGGCAATCATCATGTCCAGGTTGCCCATCGGCTCACCCAGCCGTTCCATATCTGCGCGGAGCTTGGCGTAGGATTTCGCTGCTTCGGAATCCCAAGCGAGAATCTCGACTCGCAGCAGAAATTCCTCGACGATCACTTCGCGTTGCGCGGCATGGGGCTTCTTGGCGAGACCAAATCGCAATTCCGCCTCGGTAATCACCGAGATCGCGACCTCGGACATGGGTATTTTCAAGAGCCTCTCGCGTACGTGAGGAAAGCTGCCTTTGATAATGCAGCTGGCCATGTTGGTATCGAGCACATAGCGAACCGGCATTAGAAAAGCTTCCGTTTTTGTGGCGGCACATCGTGGCGGTGGGAAAGAAAATCCTGGGGAATCTCGAATCTCTTCGACAGGTCAAAAAAATCCTGCCACGAATCGGGCCGGCGGGAAAGGATGACGTCGCCGGTCGCGGGGTCGCGACGGACGTAAACTTCCGAGCCGGTAAAACGAAAGTCTGCGGGTAGGCGGACGGCCTGACTGCGGCCATTGCGGAAAAGCTTGGCGGTGGGCATGGGAGCGACCTCCCAACTTGGTCGATATCATAGTATATCACGGGTATCGACTCTGGTATATACCTCGACCGAAACGGTCCGGCACCGCGGGGAACAATCGCGGCGTCGTTCATCGCTCATATACCTCGCTGTCGCTTCCCTACCTTGCGTGGCATTCTTTTTCAGAGGATTTGCGGGCCCTTACATCCATTGACGGGGCTGCCCGCATCTCTCTATTCTCATAGTGACCCCAATTCAAGGACGGTACATGAAGAAGCTTGTATTCCTGCTGGTGCTGGCACTGGAACTCGCGGTTTGTGGCTGCGGTAGCAACACGATTGCGCCGACGACCAGCAATACTTCCGCCAGCGGTAACTGGGAGGGCCAGATCACCGGCGGTAGCGGCCAGGCCAGTCTGCTGAATTTTCTCACCACGTTCTCTATCTACGACACCGGCCCGCTCGACATTAAATACTTCGGTTTCTTTAATGATGGCGCATGCTTCACCAAAGGCACGGTGAGTCAGCCAGGTTCCAGCGAAACCGGGACGGCTGCATTAACGACGGATACGCAGACCGACCAGGTTACGGGCACATTCTCGCTTACGGTGCTTTCGATCATGCCCAAGGGCAACAAGCTGTTCTTGCAGGGGAATATAACGGGAACGTCAAACGCCACTCCGCAAGTTACGGGAATCTTGAGCAACGGGGTGGTTGAAGGAACGTGGACTCTAACCGGAGGCGCGGGTGATCCTAGCTGTAGCGGTAAGGGCAATTTCATTATGTGCCAGGGGACGGAGACCTGCACCCCGGCAACGTAGAGAAACCGGCCCGCCGTGATGGCTGCATTCCCTTCGGGTTGTTCTCCGTTGCTTAGTACTTCCCTATCGTTCGATCTTCTGCACTCCCGCTCAAGCTCCAGTAAGCGCGCCGACTCTTCCTTCCTATTGCGTCACTGCTATACAGTGGATGCCATGAAGCGCTCTATGCAGCAGATTGCTGCCGCGACCGGCGGCCGGCTGATTGGCGACGCGCGCGCGGAAGTGACGGCCGTAGCCAGCATCGAGTCGGCGACTGAGCACGATCTGGTTTTCGTTGACGATGAAAAACATCTGGCAGCGGCCCTGCGGTCGCGGGCGGGAGCGGTAATCG
>JBARKD010001057.1:0-7925 GCA_049800615.1 Acidobacteriaceae bacterium
CACCAGCCTCGACGTATCACTCGACTTTCTCGCTACTGAGGGCGACACCGGGTCGGATGATGACAATGCGACCAGTCCCAACCTGACCGTGCTCGAATGGAATGCTGTTGTCCTCTATCCCGCCCACGTTCCCGTGGCCCAGATTCCGATTATCACCACGCTGACTCTGCCAGCGGACTGGAAGTTTGGCAGCGCGTTGACCACAACCGCGCAGAAGGGCCAGGAAATTTCCTTTGCCCAGGTATCCGTCGAGCAGCTGATCGACTCGCCTTTGATAGCCGGCCGATACTTTCGCGAATATCCCCTGGCTCCGGAAGTGACGCCGAAGCACTATCTGGATGTGGCTGCGGATGCTCCCGGCGAAGTTGAGCTCACGCCGGCATATTTGACCGCGGTCAACCAATTGGTAAGGCAGGCCGGCGCTCTTTATCAATCCAGGCACTACGAGAGCTATCATTTTCTGCTCAGTCTCAGTGACGAAATTCGCGAAGAAGGCCTGGAGCATCATCAGTCGAGCGACAATGGCATAGAGAAGAACGGCGTCTCCGATGCAAAGCTGGCCATGCTGAATGCAGACCTGCTGCCGCACGAATTTACTCACTCGTGGAATGGCAAATACCGCCGGCCCGAGGGACTCGCCACCCCGGACTATGCCGCGCCCATGAAGGGCGACCTGTTGTGGGTGTATGAAGGCATGACCCAATACTGGGGAAATGTGCTGGCGGCTCGCGCCGGCTTCTGGACTCCGGAGGGCTACCGCGACGCATTGGCGTTCAGCGCCGCGCGGCTCGATATGAGGCCGGGACGCACATGGCGCAACCTGGAGGACACTGCCATTGCCTCCCAGATTCTTCGCGGCAATCATGCTGCCTGGGCTAACTGGAGACGCAGCCAGGATTATTACGAGGAAGGGGAGTTGATCTGGTTGGATGCGGATACTACCATTCGCCGGCTGACCCACGGCCAGAAATCCCTGAACGACTTTTGCGTAAAGTTTTTAGCCGTGGGCGGCAACACTCCCCCCAAAGTGCTGCCATACGATTTTGACGAGATCGTCGCCGACCTTAATGCGGTAGCTGCTTACGACTGGCGTGCTTTTCTAACGGAGCGTCTCAATTCTCACGGAGAGCACGCGCCCCTGGAAGGCATCGAACACGGCGGATATCGCCTCACCTACGGACCTGAACCCGGAGCCTACGAAAGCGCATACCTCTCCAATATGAAGCAGACGGACGCCTGGTTTTCCGCCGGTTTGATGGTCGGCGACAGCGGGGCGATTGTCGACGTCCGGATGGATTCGGCGGCCTTCAAAGCGGGACTCGGTCCGGGCCAGAAGATTGTCGCGGTGAACGGCCACGGCTATACCGGCGACGACTTCCGCCAAGCCATTCGCGATGCCAAAGGAACAGCCGGGCCTATCGAGCTCATTGTCTCCAATCACAATGAATTTCGTATCGTCCGCGTTGATTACCACGACGGCGAAAGGTATCCGCGGCTGGAGCGGGAGCAGGGGACCCCGGCTCTGCTCGACGACATCATCAAGCCTATGGCTGCGGACAAGTAAAGTGGCCTATAGTGAATCGTCCCCGGATCTGCACCGAGGGCTCAGCGGAACCGCGTGCTGCCCGAGGTAGAGGAAGCATAAGCCGCGCGGTGGAAGCCCTGGGCAGAACAGCCGGATTTTAAGGAGGACTTGCATGCTCTACTCGTACCGCGGCCTGCTTCTGGCTGTTCTGCTGATGCCTTCAAGCTTGCTGGCGCAGACCAGCACCCTGGCTGCCACTCCACCGATGGGCTGGAACAGCTGGAATCTCTTCGCCGGCAAGGTCACCGACAAGGATGTTCGTGCCGCGGCGGACGCCATGGTGTCTTCGGGTATGAAGGATGCGGGGTACGTGTACATCAACATCGACGACACCTGGCAGGGTAAGCGCGATGCCCAGGGCAACATCCAGGCCAACGAAAAATTCCCGGACATGAAGGCGCTGGCCGACTATGTGCACGCCAAGGGTCTGAAGATCGGCATCTATTCGTCGCCGGGGCCGCAGACGTGCGCGCGCTACGAAGGCAGCTACGGGCACGAGGAGCAGGATGCGAAAACATATGCCGCCTGGGGCTTCGACTATCTCAAGTACGACCTTTGCAGCTTTCGCCAGATCATGATGCAGCAGGCTCCCAACGACCCGGCGAAAGCCACGCAGATGATGAAGGATTCCTACATAAAAATGCACAAGGCGCTTCTGGCCACAGGACGCCCGATCGTCTTCAGCCTCTGCCAGTATGGCTGGGACGCTGTTTGGGAATGGGGACCCTCGGTTGGAGGCAATGCCTGGCGCACCACCGGCGACATTAATCCCACCTGGGATCGCATGACGCTGATCGGCTTTTCCCAAGCGGGGCTAGCGAAATACGCGGGTCCGGGGCACTGGAACGATCCTGACATGCTGGAGGTCGGTAACGGCAAGCTGACGCTCGATGAGAATCGCCTGCACATGAGCCTCTGGGCGATTCTGGCCTCCCCGCTGCTGGCCGGCAATGATCTTTCCCAGATGAAGCCGGAAACCTCCGCCATCCTGGGCAATCGCGAAGTGATTGCCATTGACCAGGATGCTTTAGGCAAGCAAGGGGATCGCGTCTCCGCGGTTGGCCCGGTTGAAATCTGGGCTAAACCCTTGAAGGGCGGTGACAAGGCCGTGGCGCTCTTCAACCGCGACGATACCCCGCTACCCATTACTTTGAAGCTGAGCGACGTAGGCTTTTCGAGCGGCGCAAAAGCGAGAGACATCTGGGCAGCAAAAGACCTGGGGAGCTTGCAGGGTTCCTACACGGCAACCGTCCCGCGTCACGGCGTCGTTTTGTTGCGTCTCAGTAAATGACTGCTCTGAGGGTGATTTGGAGACTGCAGATTCCTTGCCTTCCTCCGGGATGACAAAGGAGAGGCTTGCGTTTCAATCGAGTGCGGTGGGTGGAAAATTTTGCCCTCGGCGGCTGAAGCCGGTCTTCTATGCAAATTAACGGCGGGGCTGAAGCCCCGCCCCTTCACGCCAAAAAGTCACAGGCTCTCCGAATGACAAAGGAGAGGCTTGCGTCTCAATTTGAGAGCAGCGGGTGGATTAGCAAACCGCAGATCTCTCCACTTCGCTACGCTTCGGTCGAGACGACAATTCTGTGGGTGATTTGGAGACTGCAGATTCCTTGCCTTCCTCAGGGATGACAAAGGAGAGGCAAGGTCAACCTGCTAACAAGCCGCCGCCAGATAAACCTTGAACCATTTGTTCTCGTCACTCCACCGCTGGCGCAACCTGAAGCCGGAACGCGCAAGCAGGGCGTCTACCTTCTGGTCTGTGAACTTGTAGCTATTCTCGGTGTGAATCGTCTCACCCACCGTGAATCGCACTTCCATATCAAGAGCGCAAATCGGGACCTTCTGCCCCAGCAGGCTTTCCAGGTGCATCTCGATCCGTGACTGTTGCTCATTCCATCTTGCCTGGTGACGGAACAGATGCAGATTGAAGCGGGCATCCAACTCACGATTGAGCCGGGTCAGCACGTTCAGATTGAACTGCGCCGTAACTCCGGCAGCGTCGTCATAAGCCGCCAGCAAGGTCCGCGTGTCCTTGACCATATCCGTTCCCAAAAGCAGGCAATCCCCGGGGGCCAGCTGCGCGCGCACATTGCGCAGCAAAGCGACCGCGTCCGGCGGCGAAAAATTTCCAATGCTCGAACCGATATAAAGCACAAGCCGGCGCTCTGAGGGGGTGGCGCCATTCTGCCGCATTCCCTCGGTGTAATCGGCCACGATGGGTGCGACGGAGACTTCGGGCAGCTCCGTCTCGAGCCTTATCCGTGCTTCCTCGAGCGCAGTTTCCGACACATCGATGGGGGAATAGGTTACTTGTCCCTGGAGACGGACGGCGGCTTTGAGCAGCAGGCCGGTCTTGGTTGCCGTGCCCGCTCCCAGCTCAATCATGGACAAACGGCGGTCCCCGGCAGCGGCCGCTACAATCTCATCCGCATGCTGCGCCAGGATCCGCCTTTCTGTGCGGGTAACGTAGTACTCCGGCAGATCAGTAATTTCCTCAAAAAGCCGCGAGCCGGCATCGTCATAAAACAACCAGGGGGAAAGCGTTTTAGGCCGCCTGGTCAAGCCGGTCAGAACTTCCATTGCGACCGGACTCGACGCGACAGGGGGCAGCTTGGGTATTGAAATGGCTGACATAATCTCTCCGCGGGCCTTGAGTTAGATGGAGCGAGGTTAAATCTTCGCCAAACGAATGCCGGCAAACTGCCAGCGGGTCGCAGGAGAGAAAAAGTTCCGATAGGTAGCGCGAATGTGCGAGGCAGGGGTAACTACGGAACCGCCACGCAGGACCATCTGTCCGCTCATGAATTTTCCGTTGTATTCACCCAGTGCGCCGGGAACCGCGCGAAAGCCCGGGTAGCCGATATAAGGGCTGGCAGTCCACTCCCATACGTCGCCAAACATCTGGGCCGGACCCTTGGAAGGACCTGCGCCAAGAGGCAGAGGATGCAGCGTCCCGTCTTCCAGGAAGTTTCCCGTTGCAGGCACCTTCTGTGCGGCGACTTCCCACTCTGCTTCCGTTGGAAGACGCAACCCCGACCAGTTGGCAAACGCATCGGCCTCGAAGTAGCTCACGTGGCAGACGGGAGTTTCCAGCATTTCGTTGAGCGGAAGCTCGCCATAAAGGGTGTACACGCGCCACTCGACGTCTTGCTCACGCCAGTACAGGGGAGCCTTCCAACCTTCTTCCCGCACCGTGTCCCAACCTGCCGACAACCAAAGCTCAGGCCGCGCATAGCCCCCATCCTTAATGAACTCGAGGTATTCTCCGCAGGAAATCAATCTCGATGCCAAGGCAAAGGGACGCACGTGTTCAGGATGCCGAGGCAGCTCGTTATCAAAAGAGAAGCCACTGCCGGCATGGCCAATCTTGCATAGCCCACCCTCATAAGCAATCCACTCCGGTTTGCTCAGCGGAGGCGCGGTCAAGGTAACGGATTCGTCGAGGTAAGGCGGGCGAAGCGGGTTGGTCCAGAGCGCATGCTTGATGTCGTAGGCCAGCAACTCCTGGTGCTGCTGCTCGTGATGCATGCCCAGGATGATTCTGCGCACTACCTCCTCGGAGGGAGACGAAGCGAGCAGGCTTTGGATCCCATCCTGGACGTGCTGACGATAGCGAAAAATGGTCTCCACGGGAGGCCGGGAAAAAGACGCCCGCAGCTTCTTTTCCGGCTGATCGGAGACTGAGTTGTAGTAGCTGTTAAACAGCCAGAGGAAATCGGGATCAAAAGGTTTGTATCCGGCGAGGAACTCGCGCAGTAAAAACGTTTCGAAAAACCATGTGGTATGGGCCAGGTGCCATTTCGCTGGGCTGGCCTCGCTACAAGACTGCACCATCATGTCTTCCGGCGAAAGCGGGAGACAAAGTTCTTCGCTTTGGCGACGGACTTTGGAAAACTCCTGGAAGAGGCGCGACGTGGACTCCGTCGCGGTCGTGGCACGAATCATAGGTATCGTTGCTCCCTCTACTTAGAGACATGAAGCCGCCCGATGTTGCCTAATTTTTTCGCTTTCTTTTCGTCGCCTTTCAACGAGCGCTTAAAAGCCGGGCCAGCGAGTAGGCAGCACCCGCGGCCAGGCCACCGATGACCAGGGTCTGCAACGCGCTCCTTACCGTACCTCCGCCCGTCAATCTGCCTTTGACAGCGCCAAAAACCAGCAAGGCAATCAGCGTGATGGCGACCGAGGTGGAGAGGGCTGAGGAGATGCTCAGGCCTGCCATGTAGGGCATCAGGGGAATGAGACCACCCACCACATAAGAGAAGGCGATGGTCAGCGCGCTCCGGCCCGCGCGGTTGCGCCGCGGCTCTTCCAGGCCCAATTCAAAGCGCATCATGAAATCAACCCAAGCCTGGGGCTGGCGCTTTAAGGCCCCCAGGACCGGCGCGCTCTCACTGCGTTCGACGCCGTATTGCTCGAAGATCTCGTAGATTTCCTCTTCTTCGTCGCGCGTGCGTTCAACGATCTCGCGTTCTTCGCGCAGCCGTTCGTTGGCGTAATGCTCGGCATCGCCTTGCGCCGCGAGATAGCCGCCCAAGCCCATGGCAATCGATCCCGCAGCGATCTCCGCCAAGCCCGCCAGCACTACAATTCGCGAGGAATCGACCGCGCCGGAAAGCCCGGCGGCCAGGGCAAAAGGGACTGTCAATCCGTCGGACATCCCGATGACCACGTCGCGGACTATTGCAGTCGCGCCAAAATGCTTTTCCACGTGAGCCGGTGGCGCGGAAGAGGGCGTGGAGGGCATCAGGGAAGTTTACCCTAGTCCCGTGGCAGGTCAACGCCCACGTGGGCTTCTGCGTCCATACCTACAACCCCGCCGTCTAATGGAGGCAATGAAGCCCATGGCAGCACTGGCCGTTACCACCCTGGGAGTCGCGTTGGCGGCAACCCCATGGAGCCATGCTCAGGAAGATGATTCGTTGGGGCCGCCGAATGGCGGTCAGGGTTTAGGCCAGGCTTTCGGGCCGGGCAACGGAGTCCGAGGGACGGTTACGGCTACTGCAGGCAGCACCTTTACCATCAAGACCGACGAAGGCGACACTTTTCGTGTTTTCTACAGCCCTAACACGCGCCTCATGAAGGATCGCCAACCTATTGAGGCTGCCGATGTACACGTCGGGGACATGCTGCTGGCCGGCGGGTTGGTCGATATCAAGGCAAAAACTGTAGGCGCTGTCGTGGTGGTCGATATCGACGCAAAAGAAGTCCGGGACGCGCGCGCCGCATTCGGCAAGACCTGGGTTGTAGGGAAAGTGACGGCCATTCATGGGGTCAAGATCACCATAGAACGAGCCGGCGACAAGCAGACCCAGGTCCTGGCGGTGGACGAAAATACATCTTTCCGAAAGCATCGGGAGGATGTGACCCTGGCGGATGTCAAGATAGGCGACATGATCAGCTCCCAGGGAGCAATTCATGACGATACGTTTGTGGCCACGATTCTCCGCATCATGCCCCCAAATTCCCAGCAGCCGACTGGTCTCGGCCAGCGGGTCCAGTAAAGAGGGAAGATCCAATCAACATGGGTACCCCTGGTTTCCTGAAGCGTCGGTGTAGGTGGGAACTCTCCCGGTTCCTTCGTACGCAGGGCTTGTTCGCCTCGGTATGCCTGTTCGCCTGGATCTTTTCGGTTGGGCAGACGGCTCCTACAGTGGCCCCGACCCCGGGGGCGCCGGCAGGCGGCTCGGTGCACGGCACCGTGAAAGCAGGCAATGTTCCGCTGCCTGGTGTGAGTGTTGTCGCCACCAATAGTCTCACTGGTCAGCGCTACGCGACGATCACCGACATCAACGGCAACTATTCGATGACCATTCGAGCCAATGGCCGCTACGTTCTCAGGGCGGAGCTGGCGGCCTTTGCAGCGGAGACTAAGGTAGCGCTGATCAAGCCGGGGGGAACGGTTCCCTTAGATCAGCAGGCCAATTTCACGCTGACGCTGGCTTCGAGGGTGCCGCCGGAGACTCCGCAGCAGAATCTTGCTGGAGGGCCACCTTCAGGCTTTCGCCCGGGAGGGCAGGGAGGAACCATCCGCCGTAGTGGCGCGGGCGCTCAGGGGCTGGCGCTGTTGTCCGGTCTCACAGGGGGCGCAGAGGATGCCGGTATCGCCAGCGGGGCGACGGGAGCTGCGTTGCCCTCACTGGCCAACAACACCGACTTCTCCAGCGAATCGGTCGCCGTCACTGGCCAGGCAGGCACTACGAATCCGTTTGCCGGCGTCGATATGCAGCAGCTTCGTGAGAATGCCGAACTTGACCAGTCGCTATCGGGTGGCGGCCCGGGCGGTGGCGGACCCGGAGGGGGTGGCCCGGGAGGCGGCGGACCAGGAGGCGGAGGCCGGGGC
>JBARKD010001058.1:0-1647 GCA_049800615.1 Acidobacteriaceae bacterium
CACATACACCGTGCCGTGCGAAGTAACGCTGCCCCTTTCACGAAACGAGATTCTTCTGGGTAGTGCGTCTAGAAATGCGATTCTCAATTAATCGATGCGCTATCAGCCCGTGGCAAAAGTCATTTCCCGCTGGATTCCCAAATAGCATCGCGATAAATTGCGACCTCTTGATTTGGGAGGCTTCGCATGGCGATGGGTCGACGCAAGAAGCAACGACAACAACCGCTGTTTATCGCAGCGGCGGACTTGCCGCAGTCGGCGGCTCACCCGTTCTACGCGAAGCTCAATGAGGTGCTGGCCGGGTGGAAGTTCGATGCGTTCGTCGAGGAGTTATGTGCCAAGTTCTACGCCGAGAAGCTGGGCCGGCCGTCGCTGGCGCCGGGGATCTATTTCCGGCTGCTGTTGATCGGGTACTTCGAAGGAATCAATTCCGAGCGTGGCATTGCCTGGCGGTGCGCTGATTCGCTGTCGCTGCGGGCATTCGTGGGGTATGAGATCAACGAAGTGTCGGCGGATCATTCCACGATCTCACGCACACGCCGGTTGATCGATCTGGAGACGCACCAACAGGTCTTCCAGTGGGTGCTGAAGGTGCTGGCCGACTATGACCTGGTCAGCGGCAAGACCATCGGCGTTGACGCCACCACGCTGGAAGCCAACGCCGCGATGCGGTCGATCGTGCGGAAGGACACCAAGCAGAACTATCAGGCGTTCCTGACGGACCTGGCCAAGGCGTCGGGCATCGAGACTCCCACACGCGAAGACCTGGTGAAGCTCGACAAGAGCCGCAAGAACAAGGCTTCCAACGAGGATTGGCAGAACCCGCATGATCCGGACGCCAAGATCACCAAGATGAAAGACGGCGCCACGCACCTGGCCCATAAGCAGGAGCACGCGGTGGATATGGACAGCGGCGCGGTGCTGGGCGTGACGATCCAGCCGGCTGACCAGGGGGACACGACCACCTGGCGGCAGACGATCGAAGAGACGTATCAGAATCTCAACGCGGTCAAGCAAGACCCGCGTGTTTGCGATCGGGTGCATTCGGATTCGGTGAAGGAAGTGGTGGCCGACAAGGGGTATCACTCGAACGAGACGATGACGGACTTTGCCGAACTGGAGATTCGCACTTACGTGAGCGAGCCGGATCGCGGACGACGTGATTGGGAAGACAAGCAAGCCGAGCGCGATGCGGTCTACGCCAACCGCAGAAGAATCCGCGGCAACCGGGGCAAACAACTCAGCAGCAAACGCGGTGAACTGATCGAACGCAGCTTCGCCCACAACTTGGAAACCGGCGGCATGCGTCGCGTGCACTTGCGAGGCCGCAACAACATCCTCAAACGAATGCTCATCCACGTCGGCGGCTTCAATCTGAGCCTGGTGATGCGCCAACTGATCGGCAAAGGAACCCCGCGAGGCCTGCAGGGGGCCTTTTTGTCGCTTTTTGCGCCCATTTGCGTGCTCTGGGCGATCGCTATGAGCGCGTGGCGTCGATGGAACCCGTCAATACATGAAACCAATCGCCGCTGCGCAGTCTGACATGGTCAGTGATGCTCGCTGAAATGTGCCTTTAACCACGGGCTGCTAATGCAACTAAATGTTTCCCAAACCGGTCGACAGCCATTGAACCGAGCGAGTTAATCC
>JBARKD010001059.1:0-7135 GCA_049800615.1 Acidobacteriaceae bacterium
CTTCAGTTACGCCTTGACCTCGCGGTATTGAGGGCTCGTCCAGATCTCCGCAAGGCCAAGGTGCGTACCCGAGAAGGCTACTACCGGTAATTTTGTTGTGGAACCAGCCGTTTTCGTCGCCGGGAGAGAAACCGCAGATCCCTCCACTTCGGTCGGGACGACAAGTTTGTTGTAGAACCAGCTGCGGAACCGACGCCGGCGTCCCGCCATCCGGTACAAATCAGCCGAATCCAAAATGCAAAACCGGGAATCATACTCGTGCACAGTCAGGCAGTTTCGCCACTTAGCGGCATGTCCCCCATGGCGAGACTTGGGCGCAACTCTGCGCTTGACACACGCAACCGCGGATTCTGAGAATACGGCCTAGTTTCAAGGAGTAAACAGTGAAAACAATGAGTGTGGCAATGATTCAAACTGGAGGCTTCACCAACAGCGCGAAAGGCGCTTGTCGCTGGATTCTGCTCACTGCATTTCTCTTCTTGCCGGCCGCGGAAAGCTCGCGGGCGCAACAGATCACCGGTTCGATCGTGGGCACGATTACAGATGCGCAAAACGCGGTAGTTCCCAAAGCCACTGTCACGGCAACAAATGTCGATACCGGGTTGTCGCGGGCCACGACATCCGGCAACGACGGGGCGTATCGCATTGGATATCTTCCCGTCGGGAGATACGACGTCCTCGTAGACGCAGCGGGGTTCAAAAAGTTCGTACAGCAGAATATCGTCGTCGCCCTGGATGAGACACAGGCCTTGAATGTGACGTTGACGGTTGGAGGCTCGAGCGAGACAGTGACGGTGAGCGCAACGCCGCCATTGGTGGATACCGCGACCGCTGTCCTGGGAAGAACCGTTGAGCCAGCCGAGATTATTGGGTTGCCGCTGGTAAACCGCAACGCCTATGCGGAGCTTTCCCTCACACCGGGGGTCCAGTCCAACAGCGCCAGCGGATCTACCAATTCGAGCAACAGCAATCCCAACGGGACACCAAATTACCAGATCGGCGTGCCCTCGACCCAGGTTGTGGTCAACGGCGGCATGGACGGCGGCGTGCCGATGGTGAGTTTCTACCTGGACGGCGGGATCAACATGACCGGTATCCGCAACTATGGAAACCCGCTGCCCAACCCGGATGCGATCGAGGAATTCCGGGTAGAGACGAGCAATTTCTCTCCCCAATACGGCCGCTTCTCGAGCGCCGTGGTCACGGCCGTGACCCGCTCCGGCACCAATCAGTTCCATGGTTCCCTGTTCGAATTCGTGCGCAACACGGATCTCAATGCGACTCCGTGGAATTCCGCGTTGAATCCGCCTTATCATCGCAACCAGTTCGGGGGCACAGTCGGCGGCCCGGTCAAGCGCGATAAGGCCTTTTTCTTCTTCAGCTATGCCGGCCTGCGGCAAACTGTTGGCCAGTTTTTAAGCGGTGGCGTCATGCCGACCGGCCTCGAGAGGCAGGGTGACTTTACGCAATCGAAAGTGATTCCCAATTTGCCCGGCACGAAAACCAAGGTGAGCGGGACGAATAGCTCGACGAACTGCCAGACCCCCACGGTGGGATGCATCCCATCGAATCTGCTGGATCCGACCGCAGCCAACCTTATCAGCAAGTACCTTCCGCTGCCCGACAGCGCAAACAACGCGTGGACAGGGTTCTTCACCGGGCCTACCAACCAGAACGAATTTCTGGGCAAATACGATCAGGTAGTGGGCGAAAAAGACCACGTGAGCGGCACTTACTTCTATCTGAAGTCCACACAGAATGCATACGGCAATGGCAACACCCCCTGGGATATCAATCAGTCTTATTCGACACAACAGAACGTTAATCTGAGCGACGTGCATACATTCGGCGCTACGACCATTAACCAGGGCTGGTTCAACTTCACCCGGGTCGCGGGGGGACGCGTCAACCTGCCCCAGGTTTCCCTTGGAGACCTGGGATCGAGCTTTACCATCCAAGGGCCAAAAGGCTTGCCGCAGATCAACCTATCTGGATATTTCAACAACGGCGGCGCTCTTGCCGGACCCGTAACCACGACGGACTTCTATTCGCTGCGGGACCTGGTCAGCATGACGAGGGGAAAGCACTCTATCAATTTCGGAGCCGAGCTGGCGCTGGATAAGAACATGCTTGTCGGCAACCTGTATAACTTCGGGGTCTTCACGTTCCAAACTTCGGCTCCGACGACTACGGGTAATGCGCTCGCCGACTTTGTCACCGGCCAAGTCAACACCATGGAGCAGGACACACCCTACCACGGGCTGATGAGCGACTGGCACACCGCATTCTTTGTGCAAGATAACTACCGCGTGTCGCCCCGCCTGACGGCCAACCTGGGATTGCGTTGGGACATCGATGTTCCCCCGGTTGAATCGTCCAACCTGACTGGCACCTTTGTTCCCAACGTGCAATCCACGTTGGTGCCAAGTGCGCCGCTTGGCCTGCTCTATCCCGGAGACAAGGGTGTACCTCGCGGGATCGCCGATCTGCGCTGGCACCATGTATCGCCGCGAGTAGGGTTTGCGCTGGACCCGTTTGGCGACGGGAAAACCGCGCTGCGCGCGGCGGCCGGTGTTTTTTACGGCAGTGTGAGCGGCAACGAATGGAACCAGCCGGCGAATGCCCAACCCTTCGCCGTCCGGCAGACATTCAATTCCATTACGTCGCTGAGCAACGTCTACGGGAACAAGGCCTCGTTTCCCAATGGAGATCCCTTTCCCTACATCTACACCCCCTCCGCCCCCCGTTTCCTTCCCGCAGCCAGCGTAGAAACCATTTCGAAAGACAGCCAATGGCCGCTGGTGTACCAGATTAACGCGTCGGCTCAGCGCCAGCTTCCGTCACAGATCAGCCTCACAGCCGCATATGTGGCCACGCTGTCGCATGACCTGCCGATCATGATCGACGACAACTACGCGCCCTACGCGCCGGGAGCAAGCACATCGCAAGCGAGCATCAATGCGCGGCGTCCCTACGATCCGGGCGTTCTCGGGCAGAATATCTTTCTTGTCACCAATCAGACGGCGTCGTATCACTCGCTGCAGCTTTCTGCCCAACGGCGGATGACCCACAGTCTGACGCTCAACGGCTTCTACGTGCTCAGCCATTCGTTTCAGAGCTCGAATGAATCGGCGATTGGCCTGGCGACGGCGCAGGATTTCGCTCACCTGGAAGAAGAGAGGGGCCCGACCGACAATGACCGGCGCCACACGTCGAGTATTTCCGGCATATGGAACATCGACTATTACAAGGGCTCGAATGCGCTGCTGAGCCAGCTAAGCAATCACTGGACGGTATCGGCGATTAGTATTTTTTATAGCGGAGCCCCGGTGAACATTGTGACGGGATCGAACGATAACTTTGACAGTGCCAATAACAACCGGCCGAACCTGGTCTCCGGCCAGAATGCATTTCTGGATCCGCATCGCAGCCGTTCTGTTGCGGCCGCGGAGTGGTTCAATATCGCCGCGTTTAAGGCCAATGGTCCCGGCCTGGGAATCGGCCCCTACGGCGCCGACGGAAATGCGCCGCGCGACTATCTTCGGGCACCGGGCTATCGGGATGTCGACCTGGGAATCTTCCGCGATATCAGCTTCGAGCATGTGACCTTACAGATACGCGGCGAGGCCACCAATGCCTTCAATCTGGTAAGCCTCAACGCGCCGACCGCGAATCTCGCCTCTTCTTTGAACGGGCACATTACGTCCGCCGCGAGCCCGAGGTTGATTCAGGTCGGGGCCAGGCTCACGTTCTAGGCCTCAACGATGGACCAGAGGTAATTACGCACTCCCCTTGCGCTTCGACAGCAGAAGGGTGTATTTTCGTCATGTCGAAGCGATAGGGGAACATCATTCCATGACGGAAGAACGGCTTGAACTCCCACAAGGAACATTGGACCTGCTCATTCTGAAAGCGCTGGGGTTGGAGTCGATGCACGGCTGGGCGATATCCGAGCGGCTACAACAGATATCCCGCGAGGCGCTACAGGTGCAGCAAGGGTCGCTCTATCCTGCTCTGCATCGACTGGAACGCCGCGGCTGGATCAAGGCGCACTGGGCGACGAGCGAAAATAATCGCCGCGCCAAGTACTACAAGTTGACTTTGCGAGGTCAGAAACAACTGGAAGTGGAAACAGCCACTTGGCGCAAGTTGACCTCCGCGGTGGGTCACGTTCTGGACATGGCATAAGGAGAATGCTCATGCTGCGCGATTTGCTCTACCGCCTGCATGCTCTTTTCCGCGGAAGGGAGATGGATGCGGAAGTGGACGAAGAACTACACAACCATCTGGAGCACGAAGCGGAGAAGTACCGCAGCAAAGGCTTTGCTGCAAATGAGGCGATGCGTCGCGCGCACCTGGCGTTGGGAGGCGGCGAGCAAGTCAAGCAGCAGTGTCGCGAATCCCGGGGCACGAAATTCGTCGAAGATCTGCTGCAGGACCTTCGCTATGCGATGCGATCATTCGCGAAGACGCCGGGCCTCACGGTGCTCATCGTACTTTCGCTGGCAATCGGCATTGGCGCGAACACAGCAGTCTTCAGCGTCACCAGCACGCTGCTACTCACACCTCTACCGTATCCCGATCCCAGCCGCCTCGCCATCTTATGGCTGCGTTCACCCGGTATTGGCATTCCGCAAGACTGGCCCTCGCCGGGGCAATACCATGACATCCTCACACAGAACCACGTCTTTGAGGACATGGCCCTGGTCTTGGGCGACAACTTTATTCTCACGGACCACGCGATGTCGATCAAGGTGGATGGTATCCGCGCAACATCCAGCCTGCTACCGATGCTGGGCGCAAAGCCGATGCTCGGCCGCATCTTTTTACCGGAAGAGGACCAGCCGGGAAAGCATGAAACTGTGGTGCTCACGTACGGCTTTTGGCAGCGTGAGTTCGCACGCGATCCCAATGTTGTGGGGCGCACAGTCATACTCGATGGCCAGCCGCATACGGTTATCGGAGTTCTCTCGCCGACTTTTCATCTGAATCACGAGGTAATTCCCACCATTGCCGGTATCGACAAGCCTGAAATCTTTATGCCGCCGCCTGAAGAGGCAAAGAAGCCAAACAATTACGGCCCGGAGACCTACAACATCCTGGCGCGGCTTAAACCCGGCGTCACGATGAAACAAGCGCAGTCCGATATAGACGTGATTGCCGCGCGGCTCCGCAGGGAAAAACATCGCGACCGCTCCTTTACGATCAGTGTGGTTCCGCTTATGGAGCAGGTCGTCGGCAACGTACGCACCGCGGTGTTGATCCTCTTCGGTGCAGTTACGCTGGTGTTGCTGATCGCATGCACAAACGTGGCAAATCTGCTGCTGTCGCGGGCTGCCGTACGGCGGCGGGAGATCGCCATCCGCGCGGCGCTCGGAGCAGGGCGCGCGAGGGTGATGCGCCAACTTCTGACGGAAAGCATCTCGCTGAGCCTGATGGGCGGCGTGGCTGGCGTGGCTGTTTCGGCACTGAGCGTCTTCATTGCACGGAAGATGCATCCGGGCAACATTCCGCGGCTCGAGGAACTCGGCATAGATTTCCGAGTGCTCGCCTTTACATTTGCTATCGCGATTCTCACAGGAGTCATCTTTGGTCTTGCACCAGCCCTGCGTGCTTCACGCGTCGAACTAACAACAAGCCTGAAGGCCGGCAGCAAGGGTTCGGTGAGCGGTGGATTGAGTGTCCGGCACGACAAGCTACGCGGAGTTCTGGTCATTGCAGAGCTTGCGATCTCGCTGCCCCTTCTGGTGGGAGCAGGCCTTTTGGTTCGTAGTTTTATGCGCCTCGCCAACGTTCCGCCCGGGTTCAACCCCCAGCACGTGGTCTCGATGAACGTCGCAGCCTACGGACCGCAATTAAAGGATCCCTCTGCGCGCGTTCAGTTCTACCAGCAGTTGGATGAGCGCACTCGCCATCTGCCCGGGGTTACCGCTACCGGTGCGGTTTCAGCGCTTCCGCTTACATCAGCCATTGGCTGGGGCGGCATGCACATCGAAGGCTATGTGCCGCCTGCGAATGAACCCGAGTTACAAGTCGACAGCCGAGAGGCAACGCCGCCCTATTTCAACGCAATGGAGATTCCGCTGATACGCGGACGTATGTTCGCGGAGACCGACACAGACAAGATGCCACCCGTTGCGATCATCGACCAGAAAATGGCGAATCGTTTTTGGCCACATGGCGATGCTATCGGCAAACGCATTCGTGCAAGCGACCATGCTCCCTGGGTCACGATCGTTGGCATAGTGGGCATTGTGAAAGAGTATGGCCTCGACACCGATACACGGATGGTGGTCTATTATCCTCACGCACAGAGAGCGCGTGGGATGATGTATGTCGTCGCACGCACGACGGCCGATTCGGCTTCGACGATCGACGCGGTGGTTCGCCTGGTGAACGCCATCAATCCCGATGTGCCGGTCTACGACATTGCTACGATGGAGCAGCGTGTCCGGGACTCCATGGCACGCCAGCGTTTTGCCATGACCATGCTGGGCGGGTTCGCGGGCTTTGCGATGATTCTCGCCGCCATTGGCATTTACGGTGTGATGTCGTTCCTGGTCACGCAAGGCACCGCCGACATCGCCATCCGGATGGCTCTCGGCGCACGCCGCACGAGCATCGTTTCGCTGGTTTTCCGGCAGGGAATGGAATTGGCGTTGATGGGCATCATCGCAGGGTTCATCGGTGCGCTTGGCCTGACACATTTGATGAGCAGTCTGCTCTTCGATGTGACAGCCACCGATCCGTTTACGTTTTTCTCAGTGTTGGCTCTGCTGTTCGTTGTCGCGCTGTCCGCGTGTCTTTTCCCGGCAGGTCGAGCCATGCGAGTCGATCCCATGGTTGCGCTGCGAACAGAGTAGCAACCGATTCACCCCGCAAATCGCGAACTGAGGGTCTCTCCGCTTCGGTCGGGATGACAATTCTGTCTAGGGGCGGAAATTGTAGCCTCAGCGGCTGAAGCCGGTCTTCTATTCGAATTGACGGCGGGGCTGAAAGGGTCTGCGGGCGAACCGATGGTTCCATAAAGATCTATCGCCGGTTCAGTAAACCGCAGATCCCTTGTATCTAGAGAGAGGCGACATTTTTTAAGAGAATGTCGTTAGGCGAGGGTGGATAGCCGTCCGCCCTCGCC
>JBARKD010001060.1:0-11087 GCA_049800615.1 Acidobacteriaceae bacterium
CCTCCACGCCATCCGCAGCAACTGACTTTTCTCGCCACGGGCGAAGAACGGAGCTGGAGGATTTATCTAGAGCCGCTGGGCGCCCTCGAGGACGTCAAGCCGGTGTTAGCCGCGTCTCTGGCTGCCCCGATGATCGACGCCGATCGTTATACCCTCGCTCCGGGGGAAAGCAGCAGGCTGACCGTCTGGGCAAAACAACCTGTGACGGTGACAGTTGCCAGGGAAGATGGCAGCACCGATACATTGATCCTGCATCCCGCGGGCGAAAGTAGATACACCGCCATCTTTACTCCCTCAGCCGGCCCTGGCCTGTACAAGCTCTCCGTGGCTCAAGCCGGCGGGCGCCGCGGCGACGCCTGCATTTCTCTGCGCCAGCCATGGTCCTGGTATTTGCGCCGTGCCCGCGAGGCCAGCCTCGTCGACAAACAATATGCCTCCAGCCATTTGGAACAGTGGCTCGGACTGGAAACGGCTGTGCTGGCCCGCCGCTATCTGCCTCTGCCTTCTCTGGACACCAGAACAGACGAACGCCTCAGGGAGATTCTCGCCTTGCAATGGGATCTTGAGACCAGGCGGCCCGTCAAAATGCCGGAGATTCGCTTCCTCGTAAACACTGCCCAGATGGCCAGCGTTGTCACTTACCGCTACCTGTGCGACCACGACCCCTATTGGTTGGATCTCGCCAGTGGCTTTGCTGACTATGTAGTCTCCCGCCAGGATCCTGACGGGAACTACCACAACTACACCACCGTAGCTTATCCCGTGAAGTGCGTGATGACAGTAATGATGGCCGAGAAGGCGGCCGCGAAAACGGATGCGCGGTTTAGAACAGCCTATGACCGACATTACGATTCCGCCAGAAAAGCCATGGACTTTCTCGTCCGCTCCAAAGACAACCTCACCACCGAGGGGCAGAACACCTTTGAAGACGGCATGATCAGCTGCGCCGGAATGCAGCTGGGCTTATTTGCCTTGTTGCAGAAAGATCCCAAACAGCGCCGCGTATATGCGGAAGCGGCCCGCAACATGATGATGTCCCATCGCTGTCTGGAGCAATTGCTGATCCCGGATTCCCGCATGAACGGAGCGACGCTGCGCTTTTGGGAAGCGCAATACGATGTGTTGATGGGCGGCTCGCTGAACATGATGAATTCCCCGCACGGCTGGAGCGCCTGGTTGATTCCCGGCCTCTGGTACCAATACCTGCTAACAGGCGAGGAAGACTGGCTGCAAAAGGCCATGAATGCCATGGGCAGCTGCGCGCAGGTGATTGATAGTCGAAGCGGCGAGCTGCGTTGGGCCTTTGTTCCCGATCCCTACCGTGAGGTCACGATGCTGGTGGCGGACCCCAATCTCCCAGGCGAGGGGAAAAGGGTGCCCGCGATCATCGGCGAGCAATATGTGCCCATGATTGCGTCTTTTCACTATCCCAGCCGCGAGCCGGTCTTCGGCAACGGATGGGAGAACGGCTGGTGCTGCTGCAATGACGTCCACGAAATCTTCATTGCTCTTTCCGAAGTGGTCCTGACCTCCGCCTATCTCGTGGAACGCGGCAATGGCGACCTGGTGACGTGGAATTGCACTGCTCAACGGGATGAGGCGGGCGTCCTCCATATACAACCGGCGGAAGAGGTCGTAACTCGCGTACACGTAAACCTTCCCGGGACGCGCCAACTCAGTGTGGGGTTTGCCGGCGGAGCGCTAACCGCCCAGGCACAGGGCCTCGCGTGGATCGGCCCAGGCGGCGTTCCCGAACTCTTCAGTAGTACAGCTTAAGCGCAAGCTGAAGAATACGGGCGTTGCTGCGCGAGGACGTGATTGCGCTGAAGCCCTGTGGGTTCAGAAAATTGAGGTTTGCACTTGGGTTGGCGAACGAGTGCCAGTTGGGCAAATTAAAGGCCTCAGCCCGGAATTGCAGCCGGAACGCCTCGTGAATCGGAAATTCCTTGAACAGCGACATATCGAGGTCCTGAAAACCAGGTCCTCGTACCGAGTTCGTGCTGCCACCGAGGGGTGAGTAGTCGGCTTGGCCGGCTGCGGTGGCCACCGGCGGATTCGCGAACGCGCCAGCATTCAGCCAGTCGGTCACACTGCGTTTGTACACCTGGTCCCCGGGTACGATGTCTGCGAAGCATCCGAACCCCGCCGTGGTAGCTACCGGGCAGAGAACGGTAAAGGGCTGCCCGGTCTGGTGAGAGAAGATAAAGTTCGTCACCCAACCGCCAATGAAGGTATCTGCCACTGCATTGATGTGGTTGAGGTAGGCCTTGGACCTGCCAAACGGCAGGTTGTAGGTTCCCGACGCATGGACCACCTGCGTGGTATCGGCTGCGCACAAGCCGTAGTCGCCTTGTTTGCCAAAGCCAGGAAGCCACTCCGCACGATAAGGTGTGTAGGTTCCACCGTAGAAGGGCCCGCCGTAGGCAGTCGAATTTGTGCCTTCGACGGAGCGCGCGTCGCTCAGGCATTTCGAGAATGTGTAATTTGCCAGCAACGTCAGCCCCAGGCTCAGCTGGTGCTGATAGTTAGCCTGCAGTGAATGGTAGTTACTCGAGCTGGTGGTGCTTATGAACTGCGGTTCCACACCCAGGGCAGGGAAGGGAACGTGACCCACTACCGTCGGGTCATAGATGCTGTCGCCCGGAGGAATGATGGCGGAGGGCGAGTTCTGGCTGCTCTGCGTGTCCAGGTGCCGGCCCAGCGTGCCGACGTAGGCCAAAGAGAACGCGTCGTGGGGTGTGAACTGATCCTGGAAGGCAAAGTTGAAGGTCTGCTGGTAGGGGGTCTTGAAATTATATTGCCGCCCGTAAAGATACAGGCCGGCCCCGTTTACCAGGGCGGGGTTCTGCAGATTTTGGGCTGTGAGTGCATTTTCCAGGATCGCCGTCTCTCCCGGCGCTGCTTCGAGCGGTGTCTGCGAGTTTACCGCGTAGTAGTTCAGCGTGTACGTGAAGGGATAGTTGTTGCCGATGTTATAGCCGAAGCCCGTATTGTCCAGCGCTCCGTAGGTGATGCCATAACCTCCACGAACCACAACCTGCGGGGAAACACGATACGCAAAACCGATACGAGGGGCGAAGTTGAAATTCTGCGCGTTGCCGGTGGCATTGTTCGACGTGCAGACCGTGCCAATGTTGTAGGAGGTAAGTAACGCTTCGAAGGTAGAGGAGGTTGGCGTGGAACAGCCTTTCTTGGGAATGTAGTAGGTCCCTGAATTTCCTGCGCCGCCTCCTGTTTCAATGAAGTTCGCTTGGTGGCCATGCACTTCCTGGTAGGGAGTGTAGTGGTCCCAGCGCAAACCAAGGTTCAGCGTGAGCCGCGAAGTCGCTTTCCAGTCATCCTGAACGTAGGCTCCCATGTAATAGCGTTGGTCGCTCACTTGCGCTGTATCGGAAAAGCCATAGCTCGAGAGGCCGCCGAGGTCGGCGACTCCGTTCGAAACCGAGGCAGCCGTGGGTACCAGGAGCATATCGGCCACACCGGCATACCCCGTACTCTGGTTTGGAATATCCGAGTATTGACCGCTGAAAGAGAAGGTTCCCTTACCGTACGGAGCCTGGATGATCGGCGAGTACAGATTATCTATCTGAAATCCTGTCTTGAAGGCATGGCTGCGGTAGATCTTGGTCACGTTATCCATGATCTCCACGGTGCGCACCGTGTTGAGGGTGGGTATGTAGCCCGAGCCGCCCAATCCGGAAAACCCGCCAATAGAGATCGGGGGAAGCCCGCCATTGCCAGGGAGCTGAGGCACGCCTCCGATTCCATACTGCGCGGGAAGGCCCGTCGTGTTGCCGTACGCCCCGGAAAGGCGTTCTACCGTATGCAGATAACCGGCATGGAATTCGTTCGTCAGGCTGGGAGCAAACACGTGCGTGTAGCCGAGAACAATGGCATAGCGCGGACCCTGCTGTGGACCATCCCCATACTGCTGCCCCTCGGCAACGCCCGGAAGATACGGAGGAACGAAGATGGTTTCGTTGCTGTAGTTGTAAACGCCGAAAAGAACATCTTTGCTGCTGATGTTCTCGTCGATGCGAACGTCAAATTGATTGATGTTGTTGGTGCCGGCGGCGAACTGATAGTAGTTGGGGAAAGTCGTCCTTCCCGCGGTCGGGTTCGGGTACAGGGAGAGCAGCTTCACCGCGTTGGGGTCGATACGCGCTTGGGGCAGAACATTGAGGTATTGCGTCTGGGTCGTAAAATCCTTGATCCCGGCGACGCTGCCTCCGGAATAGAACGGATCGCGCACATACACGGCGCTTCCTGAGGTGTTGGCCAACCCCGAGACCGGGTCGACCGCACCGGCCGCCACCATGCGTGTTGTCGCGGGATCGAGAAACGCTGCCAACGGGAATTGCCGGCCCAGGCCGTCGGTCTTCGTGCCCCCCACCAGGCTGAACAAGTCCTGAAAATTCGTGAAGTTGCTGCTATGCATGCTGGCCGTGGGCACGCTGGAGGTGCTGGCCGCTGGAGTATTAATGCGCGTTCCCTGGTAGTCGACAAAGAAGAACGTCTTGTTTTTGCCGTTGTAGAGCTTTGGCAGGTAGACCGGGCCGCCGGCCGTACCCCCAAACTCATTCTGGTGATACGCAGGCCGCGGCGTGCCGGACTGATTCGCGAAGTAATCGTTGGCATTGAACGACGTATTCCGCACGTACTCCCACAAATCTCCGTGCAGTGAGTTGCTCCCCGACTTGATCGCAGCATTCACGATCCCCCCGGTGGAGTGCCCGAATTCCGCGCTGAAGTTACCCGATTGAAGTTTGAATTCCTGGATGGCGTCGGGTGGCGGCACGATCGCGCTATAGCCATTGTTTCCGCTGGCGCCGGTGATGCTCCCCGCGCCGTAAACTTCTACGTTGTCGTCGATGCCGTCGAGACGAAAGTCGTTCTGCGTCCAATCGAGGCCAGACACATTGAATTCCGAGTTGTTGGAACCTCCCGTGGTGCTGGTGCCCGAGGCAAGCAATCCTAGAGTCGTCCAATCACGGCTTTGCAGGGGAAGGTTGTTGACTTGTTCCCCGGTAACCGTCTGGCCTACCGATGCATCCGCCGTCTGCAGCAGGGGCGCCGCCGCGCTGACCGTCACTTGTTGGCCAACCGAGCCCAGGGCGAGCTTAATGTCGATGGTCAGGTTGTCCTGAATGTGGGCTTGGATGCCCTTGCTGACAAATTGTTTGAAACCGGCGGCGTCGCCTGTCAACGTGTAGGAACCGGGATTCACTGCTTCGAAGATGTAATCGCCGGTCGCACCGGAATGCAGCGTCTGTACCACACCTGTGGCGTCGTTGGTGATGGTCACCGTAGCCCCTGCGAGCACAGCGCCGGTGGAATCTGTGACCCGCCCGCTGATGCGGCCTGTCGCCACCTGCGCCAGAGACAGCGATGCCGTCAGCATAGTACAGGCCATCAGCGCCAGGAGCTTTGCCAGCCGCTCTATCTTCATTTACGTCTCCTCCAAGAAACACAATCAAGTCGCTGGAAATGTTACTGTCCCGCGCCCGGCACATTCGGTGATGTCCCGGTGGCCGAGTTTGCTCGGTCGATCTCGGTGGCGTATGTTGTCGATGTTCCGGTGGGCGATGCTTGGTGGAAAACTATCACGGCCTGCCAGGGAAGTCTGCCCGGCCTTTGACGAAATTGTGTACTCCATTTGCACTTGTTTACTCCACGGATGGAGCTCCGATGTGCAAATAAAATGGCCCGGATTGCTTTACCTTCTGTAACTGCATCCTCCTCAGGAGATGCGGATTTCGATCCACTCCAGCGGCTTTCCGGCCGCATCCCGCTCGGCGGTGATGATCCTTAGGAACCCGTTCTCAATCGAAGCCTTGCCCGGAACCGATGTGTTTCCCAGGTAATGGCTTACCAACGCCGCCTGCCGTCCCTGCCGGCGCCGGATGAAAAGCTCGCCGCTCCCGTAAGACACGATGGCCAGTTTGCCGCTGCGAGTTATATCCTCGCTATCCTGGGAAGCTACAACCACCGGCACGTGCGCGCGCACCACGTCCTTAAGCCTGGGATCGGTGGGCTGCGAGACAAGAGGATTCTCTTCTCCTGGGGCCGGTGGTCGATAGGCGAGCAAAACCAGCTGGCCACCCTCGATCCTGGCCCATGAGCGTGCGTGCGCCCCCGCGGTCGGTGCTTCTGAAGTTGAACCGAACGGCAAAACCTCGAAAGTGCTCGCCCGGCGCAAAACTCTGGCTAACCCGTTGTACTTCGCCACCAGTGCGGGCGTGGCGCCTTCTCCCTGTTCATCCTTTTGGAAGTCGTTTAGCGAGCCAATGGAGCCCACTGCCGCGGAGTCGAACCAGATGTGCGGCGCACTAGCCCAGTCGTAGCCGGAGGATCCATAAGTGGGAACTCCCAGCGGGCCAAGCAAGCTGCTGAAGTAAATCCGCCGGTTTGCCTCTACGTCGTACTCTCCCGAGGCGAGAAATAAATCGTCGGTGCTGTGCAGATCGAAGTAGTCCAGGAACAATGGCGAAAGCTGGTAGTACATCACGACCAGGTCCGGATTTTCTTTCCGCATCGCGTCGATCACAATGGACAGGCCCTTCCCCATGAGCCGCTCCCCGGTCCAGTGCTTGTCTTGCGGGCCCGCGACACTCACTGAAGGAAGCTCATAGCCAAAGTCGAACTTGAACAGATCGGGCTTGTACCGGCGCATGAATTTGCGCACCAGGTCAGTGAGGACCCGCTCCACCTCCGGCTGGGTGAAATCGAGAAGATAGTATCGTCCGCCGCCGAAATTCGATGCCAGGTAGGGCTTTCCATCCGGTTGCTTGAGCATATTGTCGACCGTCAAGCCAAGATCTTCCGGGCGTTCGCAGCGCATCAGCGCGGCCCATATTCCAACCTTGTACCCGTCTGCGCGCAGCTGATCCAGGAATTGCTCGAAGTGAGGAAGCCTTCGTTGCGAATGCACCAGGTTGCCATACGCTTCCTCCCATTTATCGTCGATGGAAAACAACCCTGCCTCCATGCCGGAAGCTTTGAGCTCGCGATAAATCTCGTCCAGGTAAGCCTGGTCTAAATGGTCTCCGGCTTTGTCGCGATCGACTTGGGAACCCCAGGTGCAAAACTGGGGTGTAAGCGCTACGGCCGTCTTCCGCTCGGAATTCTGCCGCTTGCGGACGATGCCCGCGTCCACCAGGCCTTGATAGTAGGCCGCGATCGCCTGGCGATAATCCGGCGCCACCGACCATAGGAAGGTTGCCCCCAGCTGGAGTTGACCCGGACCGCGGACATGCTTCCATAAGTCGCTGCGGTAATCGATCCAGGGGCTGCAACTCCCTTGATACAACTGCAGGAAAAGGTCGCCCGACGGAAGATCCGCCAGGCCGCAGGCGAAAGCATCCGATCGTTTTTCGGTATGGCTGTTGCGCACGCCGCCCGACGAGTCCAGGCTGAAGCCGCTGAAGAAGTGGACAGGCAGGCCCCACTGCTGCGTTAAGCCGGGAATAAAACTGCCACGCCCCAGCCATACATCCTCGTTGAGATGAACATCGTCTCTGAGAATCGGACTGACCGCCGAGCCTTCGCTAACCCCCGGCACCACCAGGTAAGTAGCGTGCAGCGACGCTTTTCCGCTCTCCCCCCTGAAGTAATGCAGAGAGACCACATCTTCCGCGGAGGAGCTTTGGTAAATTACCGGCCCGCTCCAGATGCCCCGCGCCTCGAAACGCCAGGACATGGAGAGTTGCCCCCCGTCATTGACGCCATCGTACGTAAAGGTGACTTTGCCGGTTTCCTGGTGTGGCGGGGCTGCCTTGCCCGGCCTGCATATTCGCGCGCTCGGGTCGGCAACCGGAGCTACCGTCACAGAAGGCTGAAGCTTTCCCCTTACGATGAGTCGGCCGCTCGTGTCCCGCATTGAAAATGTATCGTCCGCCTCGGCGTATTCCCATTCGTAATTCTCGCCTTTGACGCGGACGAAGCCGTCAGCCCTCACAATGGTTGCAGCGGTAACATCCCCTAGTAGGCTTTTCGACGCCAGCGTCAGCATGGCGCCAGTAGAAAGCTGCACGAACTCCCGCCGGTTCAACCAGCTCAAATGCTTACCTCGAGTCGTTGTCCGGCAAAGTCACCGGGGGCCTTGCTCAAGCCGGCTGCTGCCGCAGTCTCCCTGAGGAGAGTGAGACAAACTGCCGCCGCAGGGTTCGCGGGCCAAATCCCTTGATCCGCTTGAACTGGCGATTGAAATTGGAATAGTTCCCGAATCCCACGCGAAGGCCAATCTCCAGCACGCTCTCATCGGTGTCGATGAGCAGCTCAGCGGCCGCTCCTACACGAAGTTCGTTTACGTAGGATGTCATGGTGCGGCCGGTCGCCCGCTTGAAGAAGCGGCACAGGGAGGCCTGATCTACGTGCAGGCGCACGGCAAGATCCTCGAAATCGATCTCTTCCTGAAAGCGCTCGCTCAAGTAGCGGCAGATCGCGTCAAGACGCTGCTGGTCGGCAACCCGGCATACTGGCTTGACGTTAAGAGTAGAGAGCTGGCGTGCGTCAGGCTCCGTTGCCAGGTCCACCAGGACTGACAGCAGGGTCGCCAACTGCTTGGCTGGGGGGAGTTGAGCAACGAGTGTGAGTTCCTGGCTAACCTTCTGCGCCGTCGGCGTGTGTCCGAACGCCAGGCCCTGCGCGGCGTCGCGCAGCAGACGGGCGACGTCTGCCATCTCCCGCAGCTTCAGGAAATACTCTCCCAGAAAATCCTGGCGGAACTGCAGCACGACGCATCGCCCTCGTCTCCCGGTATTGCGTTTCACCCGCGCGGGACACCAGCTATGGGGCAGGTTTGGTCCCAGAAGAACCAGGTCCCCCGATTCGTAGTTGGCAACTCCATCTCCCACCAGTCTCTGTCCGTGCGTATCCAACATCAGTGTGAGCTCGTATTCCGGGTGGTAGTGCCAGAAGGGAAACTCAGCTTCGTCCTGTCCAAACGAGATGACAGTAGAGGAACTCGAAGGAGCTTTCTTCAAATACGGCTTCATGCCGACAAGTGTAAGGCTGAAACTTCAACGGCTCAAAAGGTTTTCGCCGGGAAGGCCGACGGGAAAACCGGCGGCCTCCTGCGCAAAACCGGGCGGACGAGGTAATAATTCATCTACATGAGTGCGGCATCCACGAGCTTTTCAGGAGGCGGACGATGGTGAATTGGGACGCTGGGAAGCGCGACGAGGGTTTGCCTTCTCCGGTTGTTGAGCCAAGACAGCGAGCCGCTAAGAAGGCGGTTGCCGCGAAAGGGATTGCCGGCTGAATGAGATTACGCATCGTTCTGCTGACACTCCTGGGCGCCTTTTCTTCCGTGGCTCTCTTTGCCGCTCCAGTCAAGCTCGTGCTGAAAAATGTCCGCATCTTCAGCATGGCGGCCGGCCAGCGCGAGCCCTTTACCGGCTATCTCGCGGTTGGCGAAGACGGCACGATCGTTGCCATCGCCAAAGGTGATCCGCCGGCAACTCTGAAGGCCGGCAAGGTCATCGATGTGGGCGGGGACTGGGTTATCCCCGGCTTTATCTCTGCCCACAGTCATCTTTGGCAAGCAGCCTACCGTGGTTTGGCCGCGGACAGCACTCTCTTGGCATGGCTCGACGACGTGTACAACAAGCGAGCTCAAAAGGCGCCCGCGGAAGACTTTTATTGGTTCTGTCTTCTGGGCGCTCTCGATCACCTGCAGCACGGAATTACCACCGCCTATAACTTCAACTATAGCCGGACCAATGAGCCTGGCAGTCCCTTCGACGAAGCACAGTTTCGCGCCGAGCTAAAGTCCGGTATTCGTTTTGTCCACGGTTATGAGGCTGGTTGGATGGCTCCCGGGATCACGATCAGCCAGGAACGCGACCGCCTCAAAGCATTCCTCACCTGGACCGCCGCCCAGCCGCAATCGTCTGCTTTCTTGAGCGTGATGATCAACGGGGACACCGCCTTCAATGCCACCTACCAGCAAGCGGTGATGGAAAAGGCTCTCATGGATGAGTTTCATCTGATGAACCAGAGCCATTATCTCGAACCGCCGGAGCCCAAAACCCAGGACGAGGAGCGAGCCAAATTTTCCTGGTTTGTCGACAGCGGCTTGTTCGGCAACAAACTCATCTTCGGCCACTTCATCCATCCGGATCAGACAATTCTGGACCAGACCGCCAGGGCCGGCGTTGCCATGACATGGAATCCGCTTTCGAACGGCCGCATGGCCTCGGGAGTGGCTGACATTCCGGCCTACCTGAAAAAAGGCATCCGCGTGGGCATGGGAATTGATGGAGAGGCCAGCGGGGACCTTGCCGATCCTTTTGAGAACATGCGTGCCGGCCTCTACGCGGTACGCGACAAATATGGCGATGCCACCGTGCTTAGTCCTTACCAGGTCCTTTGGCTGCACACCCTGGGCAGTGCGGATGTATTAGGCGTGAAGGACAAGCTCGGCAGTCTGGAACCAGGCAAGTTCGCCGATCTTGTCGTGATCAACCCCGACCGCCTGGGCGCCGTCCTTGAGGACCCCTACGCAAACCTGGTTCTCGTGGCCGGCGAACGTGATATCGACCGGGTCTACGTGGGGGGTGAGCTTATGGTCGACCACGGCCGGATGCTGCATCAGGATATGAGTGGCGTGGAAAAGGAGGTTAGCCGGCGCGCCACTGCCCCGTGAGCGCTGGGCAACATCCATCAACCGGGCTCTCACCGGAAGGCTGCTACCCGGTGTGTGCTTTCGCTTCCCAGGGTAGAACTTGTCTCATATATGGGTCTCATATATGAGACTGGGGCTTCTGGTTGGACCCTGAGCCCCGCTTCGAGGGCGGGTCTCATGCGCGGCCTCTCCGAAATTTGTCTATTTATGAGACCAGTTCGAGCCCTTTCACGGCGAGCTGGTTTTCGCGAATCATCAGCACGCAGCCGCATGCCAGCCCCGCCACCGCGGTCGCTCCGCAAAGAACTCCGATTCCGGCCGCTATCTGAAGCGCTGATCGGCCGAAGTAGTAACCCGCGACCGAACCCGCGACGGCGACAAGGGCTGAGCTGGCGAAAAGTCCCAGCGCCAGGTAGAAGCAGCGAAGCGCTCGTAACAGCAGTTGAGCGCGTGTTTCGAC